>JAEUUR010000265.1 GCA_016787465.1 Saprospiraceae bacterium
TAAACACTTTCACCTTTCCGCTTTCAATGTAGGGCGCCAGAACGTCGATCAGCAAAAACCGTTCGTATTCCAGGTAATCGGCGGCGGCAGTAGGAAGCAGTAACAGTGCAAAACCGTAATGGCCGTACATCGCTATCTCCAAGTTTTTATTCAGGCGGGGAGAGAGCCATTGATGAATTTCTCTTTGCATAACAGAGATTTTTGTGCAGAATTAGGTAAAAGAGTTGGTTAACCGTTTCAAGGTGCTCAAAAGCGAGGCAAAGGTAGATAATTAAACCTGAATAACTGCCTCAAACAAGGCTCCCTGGAATTTAAAACAACATACAGAAGCCTGTTTATTTATTCAAAAAGTCATCATACAACATCTGCAAATACGACTGAGATTCTCTGCGACCGATGCTGTCAATCCGGCCTTGCCAGTTGTGCCATTGTTTTTTTTCAAAGAAGTACACCGATTTGCTTTTTTCATCGAGCCAACCCATTCCGTTTTCATTGCTGAAATAAGCGAAACCTTTAAAATTCAAAGAATCCGAATGCCATTGCCAAAGGTTTCGACTCCATGGGAACGCCGACGGTTCATGCAGGTTCATCATTTCCAGCACGGTAGAAGGGATGTCATGGTGGTTACAAAACAACCCGGATTTGAATCCTTGCCATTGGGGGCCAAGCGGTTTACCAAAAATAATCCAGGGGATGTGGCGCGACACCGGATTGTCCAAACCAACCCCTTGCGGCGGTGAAGCGCCGTGATCGGCAACGATTATAAACAGGGTTCGGTCGTACCAGGGTTGTTGCGAGGCAGACTGGAAAAAATCGCCGACAGCCGCGTCTGCGAAAGCTGCGCTATGTAAAAACTTCTCTTTTTCGGTATTCCCCTGCCATTTACTTTGAAAAGGAACGTCAAACGGAGGATGCAAACTCAGGGTCATGGCTGTTACAAAAAACGGCTGTTGCATGAGGCCTATCTCCTGCACGGCCCGTTGCAGCAGGTTTCTATCATCAACGCCCCAGCGTTGGGTAATTTCTTCACTTTTGAAGTCCGCTTCCGACCAGGTGCGTTCAAACCGTTGTTGCGAAAGCCATGCGCCGATATTGGCAAAAGTCAATTCACCGCCATAAAAGAAGGCCGTTGCATATTGTTTTTTCTTTAAAACGCTGGAAATAGAGCTAAGTTTGGAGGCTTTGTCTTCCAACAAAACGATGCTCTGATCCGGCTGCGCCGGGTAGCCCGCCAACACCGAAACCAACCCCTGATCGGTGCGATACCCGCTGCTGTAACAATTCGTGAACAATATTCCCTCCCTGATCAGGCGGCTGAGATTCGGACAAACGCCGGGTTCGCCGCCTAATTCTTCTATCACCTGGGCAGTCATACTTTCCATAATGATAAAAACCAGGTTCAATCGCGCACTGTCAGGTGTTTGGAAAAAACGCATGCCTTGTCGCACTGTTGAATCGAAAGGTGGCAACAGCCGCGCTAAATCCTGAGTCGCTAGCTCAACCGGCGTCGAAATATAGTGGTTTTTTGTAGATCGGGTTTCCACCAAACTATGCACCAAATGCCAGAACGTATTAGTGGCAGCGTGGTTATTGAACAAATGCGGGCTGTAGTACACAGCGCTTTCGTTGATGGGCATTACACCCAATCCGCCCCGAATAGCCAGGGGAATTACCAACAGCCAGGCCCCGGCAGCAAACAATCCACGTTTGGGCGTTTCGGAAGGGTATGTGTACCGACCAACAATCCATCGGTAACTACGAACCATGATCCATACAAAACCCAGGTATAACAAAACACTGGCCACAATAAACCCAACTGACATGGAATCCAGCAAAGCTGAAGGGTCTTTCATGTATTCCAAAGCCCTGTTGTTCAGCAATGTATGCCATTCTTCATATAAAAACACATTGGCTCCAAATGGGAATACCAGTGCAGCCGTTAAACATACATTATACCAAAAAATGAAATGATCGCAACGTTTTTTGCCCCCTCCAGTGAGCCCCCAACCCCAAAACCAGATCACTACTGGAATAGCTATCAGATAACCGGCTGTGCTTAAATCAAGCGGTAAAGCGCGCCAGAAAGCAACCCAAACTGAGTGAGGCGCATCAACAGACCATTCCTTGTTAAACCAAACAATAAACCACAGCCTGAACAAGGCGAAAAACAACAACCAAAAAGTGATAAGCCGAATGGGAAAGGTCAGGAGACGAATCATGCGGCAAATTTCATGATTTTCTCATGGTAAAGATACATTTATTTAAAAGTGATATAGATTTGGCCTTCATTTTCAACAATTAAACAATTCAATGAAAAAACTACTTTTTACTTTTCTAGCCGCAGGAATCGGTTTCCAGGCACTGGCCCAAACTGAACTCAAATTAAGCCCCATTCCCTTGCTGTTTGGCTACGTGGCTTTGTCGGTTGAACAACAGATAAATCCAAGCTTTGGCATCGACGGCGATCTGCTTTTATTAGATGGCGCGTTCGGCGCCAATATTAGCGGTAAATACTACTTCGACCCTGAACTGGGCATCGACAAGTTTCACATCGGCGGCTTTTTGGGCGCCTATCAAGATGCCGGTTTAGGCATCGGTTTTTTAGCCGGCTACAAATGGGTATCCCGAAAAAACGTGGTGTTCGAATTGGGCCTGGGTGTAGGCAGGGGCTTCGATTTGGATGTAATCGGATATGGAAAATTGCACGTAGGCTACCGGTTCAATAAAAAATCGGCAGCGCCTAAATAATCCATCGTATTGAAACCGCCGGGGCGCCGGAATTAACTTTGAAGCGCTCGTCCATGCGCATTCCCATCACCCAAATGATGGCCTCATCGCCGTTCACCAGCAGCCAAACCTGATGTTTTTCGATACGGGAAAGTTTCTGATTCGTAAAAAAATCTTGCAGTTTTTGTCCACGGCCACCCATTCCAAACGGCTGAAATTGATCCCCTGAAAGCCAACGGCGTACTTTCAACGGGAAAATCAGCTTTCCGGCATCCACTACAATTTCGTGTTTGCCATCGGGGAATTTATCTGGGGCATCGCGACGTATCAAAAACAAAGTCGTACCATCGGGCAGTCGGAGCATCAGATCGTCATCCTTAATCAAAGCAACGGTCTGCTGCTCCTGGCTTTCCGGCATTCTGACAACCACGGTTTCACGGTCTACGAGCACATAACTGCCATCGTCAGAGGTAAGTTCAAATCCAACGTGGTTCAGGTTTTCGGCAATTTGACGCGCATGTTCATAGGAAAAACTCGATGGGAGCAAGAGGTGGGCAAGTGCTTGTGCCGGCGCCGGGAGTGCTTTTAGTTTTCGTTTGTCGATGGTAAAACCTTCCTCAGCGCCGCTTGGAGGAAGTCCGAGTGATTGCCGGATCAAAAAGTCGAGGTTTTCATAAGCATCGTTCACCCGCGCCATATTTCGCTGCGCAGTTTGGATAAAATTAGGGTTCAAATCATTCAGTTTCGGAATGATTTGCAGGCGGACAAAATTTCTGGCGTAATGATCTGATTGGTTGCTTTCGTCTTCCCGCCAAGCCAGCTCGTGCGTGTCCGCATACGCGAGCAGTTCGTCTTTTGAGGCGAATAACAGCGGTCGCAGGAGGGTCATTCTGGACGCCCCCCTGGTTTGTACCGCTTGTATGCCTTTTAGTCCGCTCAGGCCTGTTCCCCGGATAAAATTGAGCAGCGTAGTTTCTATTGAATCGTTGAGGTGGTGCGCGGTAACTAAAGCGCCATATTCGAACTGTTCAACCAAAGATTCAAACCATGTGTACCGCAAATTCCGTGCAGCCATTTGGATAGACAAACCGTTTTCAATCGCGTATGTACTTGTCGAAAACTTTTTAATATGGAACGGCACACCGGCTGTTTCTGCCAATTGCCTGACAAAAACCTCGTCTGCATCCGAAGCATCGCCTCTTAACTGAAAATTGCAATGCGCCACAGCAAAAGGAAACCCTGCTTGTTTGAACAAATGCATCATCACCACCGAATCCACACCGCCGCTGATAGCCAGCAACACCGTCGGCCCGGTTTTATCATAACCCAATTGTTCAAGCACCCTGATTAAAGCTTCCTGTAATTGCATCTTTTCGGTTAAAGAGTGTTAAGAACCCGAAAGTTCTACTTTATTGAAACATTTTTGCCATTTCGAACATTTGATATTTTCCAAACAATCACAGCAAACGCTCTTCCATTTTAACATTGAACTCGCCCGACCAACATGCACACAATTACAAAGTACCATTTACTACTTCTGATCGCTTTTTTTTCATGGCTGCCGGCTTTGCTTATTTCCCAGATTACCGGGAAAGTGACCGATGAAAGCGGAGAACCCCTGCCCTACGCAACCGTATATATCAGAAACACATCCAATGGAACCGTCACCAATGCCAAAGGCGAATTTCAGCTTACTGTTGCCAAGGGCGAATATGAAGTTGTTTTTCAATACCTAGGTTATAAAACCAAAGTAGAACCCGTAAAGGTTGAAAACAAACAACTTCGGTTGGACGTTCGTCTGGAGCCTTCTAACCTGGAGCTGAATGAAGTGGTCATTTCATCTGAAGATCCAGCCGAACGGATCATGCGCCAGGTCATCAACAAGCGCAAATATTACAAAAACAAAGTGGGCAATTATACTTGCGACGCTTACGTCAAAGGATTTTATAAATTGCTCGATGCTCCCAAAAAGGTGCTGGGCCAGGACGTCGGCAACATGGGCGGCATTCTTGATACAAACCGCGCCGGGGTGTTGTATTTATCGGAATCCGTATCAAAAGTATATTGCAAAACGCCCCCTATACAAAAAAAGGAGGTGATGATTTCCAGCAAAGTGAGCGGCAATGAAAACGGCTACAGCATCAACCGGGCCACGCTCACCGATTTTGATTTGTACGATGAGCACCTGGAAATTGAACGGGAAATCCTCTCCCCGCTGGCCGATAATGCATTTGCCTATTACAATTTCAAGTACAAGGGCAGTTATGTAGATTTAAACGGTATGACCATTGAAATCGTTCAGGTGATACCCAAAAGGCCTGCCGACCCCACCTTCAGCGGCCAACTTTACATTGTCGACTCCTGGTGGAACCTGGCCGGTGTCGATCTGGCATTAACCGGTGCATCCATCAAACAACCCGTATTGGACACGCTGCGCATCCAACAGCAGTTCGTTTTGCTCGACAAGCCCGATACCTGGCGGGTTTTGACGCAGGTTACAAGTTTTAAATTCGGCATTTTCGGTTTCAAGATCAGCGGCTTTTTCAACAGCGTTTTTTCAAATTACAACATAAACCCGGTTTACGAACCCGGTTTTTTTGACCGCGAATTTTTTAAGGTAGAAAAAACTGCCCTGGATCGCGACAGTTCCTACTGGACAAGCGCCCGGCCGGTTCCGTTAACCGAAGAAGAACAGAAAGACTATACCAAAAAAGACAGCCTGCAAAAAATATGGAAATCCAAGGCTTTCCTCGATAGTATGGATCGGAAAAGCAACCGTTTTAAACCCATGAACCTGCTCATGGGTTACACGTGGGAAAACTCTTACAAACATCGCTCCGTTTCTTATCCAGCCGCCCTTCAATGGATTCAGTTCAATACCGTGCAAGGTTGGCTGGTAGACATCAAACCCGAATGGCAACGTGATTCCGACGAACGGGGGAATAAGTACTGGAGGGCTACCGGGAATCTGAATTACGGCTTTTCGGAAAAAAAACTGCGCGGATGGCTGAACGTGCGGCGCCGGTTTGAAAGCATCAATTACACCATTTTTGAATTGAGCGGCGGCACCACCACCGAACAATTCAACGCGAGAAAACCAATCGGTGCGGTCGTCAATGGGTTGTATTCCCTTTGGGGCGAGCGTAATTACATGAAATTGTATGATAAAACTTACGTACATGCATTATTCGGAAGAACCCCCGTTCCTGGTTTTACCTACCGGATTTCCGCAGAATGGGCCCAAAGAACACCACTCATAAACCACACCGATTTCAGTTGGCGAAAAGGCGATGAATCCAGGTACACTCCTAATACGCCAATACCCGCTTTGGATGGTGTTGAAAATTTTGAAGCCCGGAATCTTTTTGTCATTGATGTCAATTTCCGTTTCCGTTTCAAAGAAAAATACAGCAGCTATCCTGACTACCGACTGTATCATGGAACTAATTTACCCATCCTTGAGATCAGGTATCGCTCAAGTATTCCAAAAATACTGGACGCCGATGCAGATTTTGATTTTGTGGCAGTTAACCTCAGTCAAAGCTCACTTAGTTGGGGATTGGCCGGATATACCCGCTGGAACGTAGACGCCGGATTGTTTGTGCGCAAAAAAAACATGTCGTTCATGGACTTCTATCATCCAATGGGCAACCAGACTTTTTTGACAAACAGAGACAACTATACCCGCAGTTTCTTAATGCTGCCTTATTATGCTTATTCCACCAATAAACCCTATTTCGAAGCGCATGCTCAACACCACCTGCAAGGATGGTTGCTCGACAAAATTCCACTGGTGCGCAAGCTGAATTGGAAAGAAGTGTTTGGAGCGGGTGTTTATTATGCCGACCAACCCTCTCTTGATCCGGCATTCACTGGAGAGCTTCCTTATTGGGAATTGAATTTCGGGTTTGAAAACATCGGGATCAAAGCATTTCGCAACTTGCGTTTGGATGTAGTTTGGGGCTTCTTTGGAAGTGAATTTTACAAAACCGGTTTCATGGTCGGCTTCAACCTGTAAACATTCGACCCCGCATTTTAATGTTGTAACGGCCGTCTTTTTACCAGGCCCCCTTTGATGTCTTTCACGCTGTTCATGACGACAAAGGCGTTAGGGTCAATTTTTTCAATCTCGGTATTCAACTTGCTGATTTCCAGCCGGGTAATCACGGTATAAATGATATCTACATCCTTGCGCTCGCCCTGCCGGCCATATCCATGTTTGCCTGAATACACTGTAACTCCCCTACCCATGGTATTGACGATCATCATCCTTGCCTCCTCATAATGTGTGGTGATGATGGTGACGCCGATGTATTCTTCAATACCTTCCACCACAAAATCAAGCGTTTTGGAAGCCGACAAATAAGTGACCATTGAATACAAGGCAATTTCAACAGATAAAAGGTAGGCTGCTGTAGAAAAGATGAGTACATTAATGAGCATTACAATGTCGCCGATGGTGGTACCCAATCGACGACTTAAATAAATGGCAAGTACTTCCGTGCCGTCGATAACGGCGCCGCCACGCACCGAAAGCCCGATGCCTGCGCCGAGGAAAAAGCCTCCAAAAATGGCCACCAACAAGTTGTCTTTGGTCACATCCGGAAAGCTCACCGTCGCAACCACCAAAGCCAGTCCGGCAATTGCCAGCGCTGTTTTGATAGCGAACTGTTTATTTACTACCCGGTATCCCAAAAAAATGAAAGGAATGTTCACCAAAACAATCAATACAGACAATGGAATTCCCGACAAAGCAGAAACCAGCAAGGAAATACCTGTGGCGCCGCCGTCGATAAACTTGTTGGTGAGCAGAAAACCTTTAAATCCAAATGCTGCTGAAAAAATACCAGCCGTAATCAGTATGAAATCCTTGATGTGCCTCTTCGTCGTTATCAAAAATTCGCGATAACCCTTGGCTAACATGTAATCCGAATAACTGATTACTTCACCGGTGAGTTTGTTTTTATATCTCAGGGTTGACCGAATGATCACTTTTTTCCAAAATTGATTCATTAAACAAATACGTTTTAAAAAGTTGAAAGGAAGTGCTCTTAAATTACCCAACAAGGAACCAATTCAAACCCGATAAGTTCATCAATGCATAAAATTGAAACAATGTCTGCCTTCATCATCCTCAAAAATAAATAAATATTCATGTAAGTTTGCCTGATGATTCTCAATCAACGTACCATCGCACTTCGCGCGCACTGCGAAGACATCGTAAAAGACCTCCAGCAACTGGCACAGGAGATTGGCCATAAAGACCTTGCACATACAGTCGGAGAGCTCCGCAATCGAATGAGCGAACCCTACATGTTCGTAATTGTCGGAGAGGTAAAAGCAGGAAAAAGCAGTTTCGTCAACGCCCTGTTAGAAGCAGGTCGGGAAATTTGTGCGGTAGCCCCGCAACCCATGACCGACACCATTCAGCAAATTCTTTACGGAGAAAAAGAAGAAATTGTGGTGGTCAACCCCTACCTGAAAAAAATGTATTTGCCAGTTGATATCCTGCGCGACATCGCCGTTGTCGATACGCCAGGCACCAACAGCATCATTGAAAAACACCAGGAGATCACCGAAAATTTCATTCCGGCCAGCGACCTGGTCATTTTCGTTTTTGAAGCGAAAAACCCCTACCGGCAATCCGCCTGGGATTTTTTTGAATTCATCCACGAAGACTGGCACAAAAAGATCATCTTCGTTCTACAGCAAAAAGACCTGCTCTCTACGGAAGATCTGCTCGTCAACGAACGCGGGCTGTTCGATCACGCACAGAAAAACGGTCAAAAAGAACCGGTCATTTTTTCTGTCAGCGCCAAAGCCGAACTTGAAGGCAAATACGACCAAAGTAATTTTTCAGCCGTTCGCGATTACATCCGCACCCACGTAACAGGCGGCCGCGGCGCCGCTCTGAAACTTCAAAATAACATCGATACATCCCGAAACATCCTGGAACGCATCCGTACCGACCTGGATACCCGCGCAGAACAATTCCGCCGCGATACAGAATTCAGAACCGACATCCGCCAAACGCTCGACAACCAGGAAAACAAATCGAATCACCATGTAAACCTGCTGATTGAAAACCTGCTGAACGGCTACGACCGCATCACCCGAAGCATCGGGCAGGAACTTTCCGACGGCTTGTCGTTTCCATCCATGCTCAAACGGTCTTTTATGGCCATTTTCAGCAAGCAGGCTTCCATCGGCGACTGGCTGGAAAGCCTGGCCAAAAAACTGGAATTGCAATTCAATGCCGAATTGCGAAACAAATTGAATGAAGGCGTTGTCGATCTGGCCGATTCGGTGCAGCAAATGGCCAAAATGATCGATCTTAAGATCAAAAGCAGCGATACGGTTGTTAAAGGCGACTCCTACATTTTTGAAACAATTGCCGAACGCCGGTCTGCTACTTTGAAAGAATTACAGGAAGCATTCGGCCGTTTCATGGCGCGTTCGGAAAACTTCAACGATACCCGTTTGTTCCCTGAAAACGCCACCGTTTCTCCCAACATTGCTGCCGGCAGCGGCGCTGCCCTGATCGGCATGATACTGGCCGGGGTAACCAACCTCGCGGTACTTGATATCACTGGTGGCGTGCTGACAGGCGTTGGCATGTTGTTCGCCGGAATCACCGCGGGTGTTCAGCGGCGCAAACTTGTAAATGGCTATCAGGAAGAAATCGCGCGCGGGCGCGCAGCCATGCAGGAAGCGCTCGATACTAAACTCCGCGGTTATGTCAAGACGATCAAAGGTCGCATCAGCGAAAACTTTTCAGAGCTTGATGCGCTGCTGGCGAATGAAGAGGTTCAAATTGCGCAATACAATGAACATTGGGAAAACTTGTCGAGGCGAATGAACGAACTCGAACAAAAAGTGCATGAAAACCTGACTGCAGAGAACGCTTGAAGAAGCTGAAGTCTCTAAAGTTGGCCATTCCGATGCAACGCGCTACTTTTGCGCCGAAATCAATCAATACACTAGCATGCTCTTTCGCATACACCATGAAGGCCACCGTTTGCTGGCCGTTTCAGCCCTGATTCTCCTCATTTTAAATATTGCGGCATACCAGTTCCAGCCCATCATTTTTTGGTCTTTTTTGGCGCTTTCGGTCGTTTTTTACGCCATTCTGTTGCAATTTTTTCGCAATCCTGTGCGTGAAATTGCCATCGCCGACAACCACCTTATTTATGCGCCTGCCGATGGTAAAATATGCGTGATTGAAGAAGTAATGGAAAATGAATACTTCCATGAAAAACGCTTGCAGGTATCCATCTTTATGTCGCCGTTTAATGTCCACGTCAACCGCAATCCGGTGAGTGGCATGGTGAATTATTTCAAATATCACCCGGGCAAATACCTGGTGGCCTGGCACCCCAAAAGCAGCACCGAGAACGAACGCACCACCGTGGTGTACGGTTTTGGCGAGTCGGAAATTCTCATGCGCCAAATCGCAGGCGCTTTGGCCAAGCGTATCAAATGGTATGTCGATGAAGGGCAAATCGTAACCCAGGGCGGCGAAATGGGTTTTATCAAATTCGGCTCGCGGGTAGATTTGTATTTGCCATTAAACGCCAAAGTGGAGGTTCAGATGGATCAACACGTGAAAGGGAACCAAACGATTATTGCCCGAATTTAAGCCTTAATCAGGCGGCGCTCAGTTGCCGGATTAACCACACGATCAACAAAACCACCAGCAGAATCAGCGCGATTTTCCACAGGAAGATCGCCAGAATGCCTATAAGCAATAGCAACAACAAAAAGACGATGCATCCGCCAGGGCCTTGGGCAGGTCGGCGCCCCTTCAGGCGTTGTTTGATGCCTGTCCAGATCATTTTGCGTTTCAACTTGCGAAGTTGTTTGCGCGACATGTAAAATCCGGCGGCAACACCGGCAGAAGCCCCGGCGGCAATCAGTTTTGTGGAGAGCGTGGAAGCAGCTTTGATAGCGAAGAGTAGGATTGCGAGCATGCAGGGAGTGTGAATGTTTTCGTTAACAAGTACCGGAATTTTGAAGCGGCACAAATGTATACAGCGTTTGAATTGAAAAGCGTTAATAAAATCGTCAATTTGAAGTTAAACTCCAGTTGATAAACTGTTGCATTACCTCCTTCCAATGTCCCTTGTCATAATTTGGAACGCCGTGTTCGTCCACTTCAAAAAAATTATGATCCATGCCCAGGTATCGTTTGTAGGTCAGGTTGTTTTTACCTTCCTGAATAAAAAACAACGGAATCAAATCACACAAATCGGCAACACGGTCGTCAGTTCCATAGGCCAGGTAAATCGGGCATTTGATGCGAAGCCAATCGTCGAACAGGGGTTCTGAAAAGGTTTTCCAGGCCATCAAATCAGGATGTTCCTTCAATGTTTCCGGCTGGTGAGCTGCCGTCAAAAGGCGGTATTTTTCTTCCATGATCGAATCGGCCTGAGCCCAGGTGATTTTCCCGGCTTGCGCATCCAGGCGCGCCTGACGCACAAATTGATCTATCCGCCCAAACGGATTGGCGCCGAACAAACCCAAATGTGTTACTCGTTTGTTTTCCAGCGCCACTTTCGATGCTACTTTCGAACCTTGCGAATGCCCTGCAACCACCAGTTTGGATCGATCCACCCAGGGTTGTTTTTTTAAAAACTTCAGCACCGCCTGCGCACGACGTACATAGTTCTGCAAATAATCAGCCTTCACATATTCAGGTGTAAAACTGTAGGGTTGCGCCGGGTCTGTGATGTAAGCTAAACTCGAATTGAGTTGACTTTGATCCGCAGAAACCGGCGTGTGCGGCATCGAAATGACTACCAAGTGGTAATGTTTCACGATTTCAGGCACGTTGAAATTCGATACCCCACCGGCAAACAAGTAAGGCCCGTATTCTTTAAAATTGACAATCAGGGGCATGGGCAGCGAACCTTGACAGAATAACATCACCGGCTTTTTTTGCGTCAGCACAGAATCAATCACCAAAAAATCAATGCTGTCTTTCTGGTGTTGAATCTGGAAATGCAGCGCTTTGCCAAGCAACAATTTGGGAGTTTGAGCCTGGGTTGCGAACAGCAGGCTGGAGAAGAGTACTACAAGCAGGTTTTTCATGTTTGTTGTTTTGCGTATAGAGACACAAAAAAAGCAGGCGTGCTGCTTTCTAATTGTTTTTTCAATAAAAAAAGATCAGCCATTCTGGACGCTCAACTTGAGAATCGACCGACTCGTCGAATTCCACCGCTTCTGCAACCGTTCCCCAAATACCTTTGTCCTTTACTTGCTATGATAACAAAAACCTTGTACATGCGTACTTACGT
>JAEUUR010000376.1 GCA_016787465.1 Saprospiraceae bacterium
GCTGTTTAATAAATCCCCAGGGATTTATTAAACAGCCTTAATTTTTATCTGTTCGACTATGAAACTTCCAATTATTTTCATTCTTTTTGTTGGGTTGGTTCACGCATGTAACAAAGACGATTGTCCGCGAGTATTCAAGCCTCCATTTAAAGTTGTACCAATCCAACAAGAATACCGGGTTGGTGATACAATCACAATTGTTTCAAAATTTCACAAGTGCTTACCGGGTTACGATATTTTTGGAAACAGAGAGGTCGGCTCATTTGATATGGAAGGAATTAACTGGAATCCGGTATCCCATGTGTATCGTATTGATACAATAGGACATGATGGCAACCAGTTTTATTCTGAATTTGACCTGTATTTTGAGTATATAAAAGATTCCCTGAGTGATTTTGATCTTTTCCAATTTTCAGCCTCAGGAATAGGTCTTGTTGGAGAGTATACCTATTCATCCGATACATTTAATTTGTCTTTTAAAATGGTATGCCTTACCCAAGGCACTTATTTCCTCGAAAACAGTAGCGGCGCCATTGGGTTAGCTAGTTACCAAGATTTTCCTGGTCGGTGTGGGAGGGATCCTTTGTCAGTTTATCCCCAAATGAACGACGGCATCGGCAACAATTTTGAATTTTTCGAAGAATCGCCGGATTCATTTTGGAACACCTGGTATGCCCAACAGCAAAGGGATGTGTTTTTACAATCAGGCGGTTATTGTTTTAAGGTGGTGAAATGAGTTATACTTTGCAACAATTAATGCTTGAATAATTTGAATCGATCAACTTTCTTTGAATGTGTGGTTAATTCCAAGAAGAATATGCCTACCGGTAGCTCAGCCCCAAGGTTTTCAATACCACCGCTGCTCATTGAAAATCGACGAATAAACTTGCCGTATCCGTCAAGTAATACACCGGAGTCTATTGGTTCTTCACTTTTAATATACCAAACATTTGTTGTGGGGTTTGGAAATATAATGGACAATCCATTTGTAGGAGCGCTATCCACATAGCTCATCGCCGCCGCAGATTCCTTCGCCCCGATATCGGGCGCCGCTCCCGAGTAATCATAAAAGCCAGGTAAAACAAGCCCCACATCAATCAGGGGACTACCTTCTTCCAGTTCAAAATTCCCGTTCTCCGGATTTTTGAACTTTGGGTCTCCTTGTACGGTTTGCCGGAAAGACACCCTTTCACTGCCCGTCACCTCCCGGATCAACTCTTCCATATTGGCTGCCAATGGGGTTTCATGGCAGGTAAATTGCCCGTGTATTTCTTTGATTTGTAGCAGCACTCCGTTGGGGCAATCCACATGGTCGTGGGAAGAATTGAGTTGGAAATCCGTGTCGTTCAGTGCGCTTGCCAGGTAAAACAGGTGCTCACTTTCCGAATTAAAACTGTTGTTGATCCAGTTCATGCGCCCCCATTCATTATCCCAGATAAATGCGGCAAAACCGAGGGTGTCGGCGGTGTGAAAGGTGTTATTGATGAAGTAAAGCAGGGCGCCGCCATCGGTGGAGCCGGAGTTGGTTTTAATGCCCAATCCTTGCGAAAAATAGGAATTAACCGGTTGACAACCAATGTAATAGGGGTCGTCGACTACATTCCATCGGCTGATGATATGATGAAACACATTTCTGAAAATATAGTTAGGTCCTCCTACGGGCGGAGCCATTGAAATGCCTGCGAGCATTTGGCTAATGTCGTTTCCCCATACTTTCAGGTTACGCCAGGGGCCGTCGCATTCGATTCCGTCGAAGGACCGGGTGATGGTATTTCCATAAAAATCGGCGTCGTTGATGGTGTTGGTGGCGAAATTGGCGGTAATGCCGTTGCAATACCCATCGATGTAGTTGTTTCTGACCACGTAATTGCGGCATTCATTGGCAAACATGGAAATCGCTGCATTTTCCAAACTTCGTCCGAAAGTGCTAGGCAGCACCCAACCCAACAACGGCTGAAAATATACATCGTTCGATTTTTTCACCTGTGCATGGCTCCATAGCCCGGTCTGATCCTTAAACCGACAGTGTTGAACGGTAAAAAAGCTGGATGCGCCGGTAACCAGCATTGGGTCGTTGTTCCATTCAAAAATGCAGGAGTCAATGGTTAGATGGTGGATGCTCCTCAAATCCAGGGTTCGGTCGTGATAAATCGTGCCTCCTCCGTTTTCAACTGTTGCTTTTCCAAAGTGCCGAAATGTGATTCCTTTAATGTTCAGGTGGTTTTGTTTGTTATT
>JAEUUR010000389.1 GCA_016787465.1 Saprospiraceae bacterium
AGTCGGATTTGGCTGTACAGCGGGTATCTGCACTTACCCCGACAGGCGTACTTGCTATCGTTCAGATATATGAGTTGCAGCAACGTTTGAACCTGACTTTTGAAGAAGCCATTGCACTTCACAGCAATATTCCAAACGAAATAATCTACAAGAGGCAGGTTTACAACGAATTTTTGAACCTCTCGGTGGAGGAAGCGGTGCCGGGCATGTTAGACCGGCTGTTCGATCAAGACAAAATTAAAATTGAGGTCGCCCCGGTCACGTCCACGGATACAAATGGATTAACGATACCCAATATGAGGGTGGATCACCTGACCGCAAACGGGCAACTGCCGTATTTGCTCAAGGGTCTGGGTGTTTCGCAGGCAGATTATGAACGGCTGATTGGATTGCTGTTTGGCACAACGGGGCCAATACTCAACCTGAAAAATGTGTCGGACTGCTATCGGTTTGTCCGGGTAGCGAAAGCATTGGGGCTTTCGGTAGAGGAGTTAGGTTATTTACTGCAACTGGATAATAATAGTCTGGCACTTGATCCGGCGCGAATCTTACGCATCATTCCATTGGTGGATAAAGTGAAGACCATGCCGGTTTCGCTGCATGAAATGTGGTTTGTTTCCCATAACGATACCGACAATGCTGGAAACAGTAAAATACAGTCGGGTTACAATGGGGTCAATGCGAATAATATACCGTTAGCAAATGTGGCGGCGGAGCAATGGACAAAGGATTTCTTTGCCAACAAAGCCCTATATATCAGTAAGGAAACGCTGAAAACGTTTTTGCCTGCAACGTTTCGGGAAACGAGGGTTAACGATTTTATCGTCGCATTGCATACGGCTGGAATTGTCCTGTTGGCCGATGTGGAATTGGGTTGCCGGGTGCTGCGCCGTTCGACGCACTATGTCCTGGCAGATATTCCGGCGCAATTTCCGAATATTGACCCAGTAACCAACCAGCCTATTGCCGATCCAGCTGAAATCGTTTTGGAGACTACGGCCCGGGAAGCCCTGGCTAAGTTCTTAAATGAAAACTACCTTTTTGATCAAGACAGCACTACTTCTATGCAAGAGCGACTGATCCGGGAGCAATTGGGTGCATTGTTGAAAATTGATTTCGGTTTAATCGAAAATCTGGATGACTGGTCGCAAACACTCCCGGGCGCGCTGACAGAAATGGAAAGCAACTGGTTAATATCTACCGGTTTTCAGTACACGAATTTGCAAACAGCTTTGCCCGCACTGGAGCGCATTGCCTTTGTTTGGAATAAATTAGGCTTTGATAAAGCAGATGTTCAATGGATAAAAACCCATAGCGGACAATTCCTTTCGGGTACCGGGAACAATGGTTTATTGTCGCGGCTGGATACGCTGGACGAATTCGTCCGATTGTCCGATTATATGCGTTACAAAAAACAAGCGGGAGACGACAGCGGTGCGTCGGCATACCGGAATGCATTGGCGCAAAACAAAACAACCTGGTTTGGTGTCCAGTCGGAAACCATTGCCCGTTTGCTGGGTTGTGAGGTCGGGCAATTGAAAGCGGTTGGCAATTTGTTAAAAATAGATTTCACTGACCCGAATTCCAATTTGATTATCCAGACCTACGATTTGCCGGCATCGACTACGCAAGCGCTGGCCAAACTGGAAGCGATTCTAAGTGTATGCAAAAGATTGGGTATTTATCAAACCGATATGCTGTTGGCTTTGAAGGAGTGTGATTATACAAACGCCGGTCAGTACGAAAAAGCGCTCCGTGATGCCTTACGCGCGCGTTACGCCAGCGAGGATGAATTTGAAAAAGCCTGGGAGCCTTATGAGAACCGCATCAACGAACTGCGACGCGATGTGCTATGCGCTTTCCTGCTTGCTATGAAAGACCTCAGTAACTTCGAGAACACAGGCGACTTGTATGCGTATTTTTTAGTGGATGTGGAAATGAGCGGCTGCGCCCGGGTGTCAGAAGTTCTGGCAGCTACGCTGAGTTTGCAGACCTATGTACACCGGGTAATAATGGGCTTAGAGGCTTCTGTGGCGCATACGGTACAGGGAATCTTCCATCCGGCGGTCAGGGCATATTTAGGGCATCCAACGTTTACAGCGAATAATGTCAAGAACTACGACAACCAGGCTGAAAAGCGCGCTCAATGGGAATGGCGCAAAAACTACCGTATCTGGGAGGCTAACCGCAAGGTGTTCCTGTACCCCGAAAACTGGATAGAGCCGGAGTTGCGGGACAACAAGTCACCCTTATTCAGGACGCTGGAGGATGAGTTGTTACAGCAAAAGATTTCACTGGAATCGGCAGAGGGAGCTTATAAAGAGTACTTGAAGGGGTATGCGGAAGTGGGGAATTTGGTGATTGCGGGGGTGTATTATGAGGAGAAAGCGGAGAGGCCGGTGTATCATATTTTCGGGCGTACGGCGACGGATCCGTATCAGTATTATTATCGCCAATTCACGCCTAGTAAACAATTCTGGTCTCCATGGCAAAAGATTGAATTATCTATCAGTGCCCCGTACTTATCGGCAATAAAACACAATGAAAAAGTATATATTTTCTGGATGGATGTAACTTCTATGAAAGAGGAGTGGTTGATCAATGGAAATTCAGACTTCCAATGGTTTAGTAACGATTTATATTTGAACTATTCTTACCTGACTGAAAACGGCAAATGGATTCAATCGCAAAAAACACTGTATTCAGTTTGGAGAAACTATGAGAATTCGCAATATGATGCAAGTAAAAATAAAAAAGCCTATGAAGAATCGTACCAAGTTTATATGGAGAATACAAAATATTTTAGGAGAGTCTTCCCATTCAAACGAGATGGTAAATTATACCTAAATTATATGTTCGACCACTTCTATAAAGGATTAAGGTATACGACTAGCGGCCAACGACATTTAGATTTATATAGGAATAAGCTAAATGGAAGTTCAATTAATCAGCATCCAAACACACCAGGTGTATTAACATTAGTAAAACACAATAACAATGTAACTTTTGGAATTGCACAGGCAAATAGTCCGCACGAGGCAAACATTGATATATTGATGAATGAAAACCATTCATACGGTCAAGTA
>JAEUUR010000390.1 GCA_016787465.1 Saprospiraceae bacterium
CGCCCCCAAAGCTGTTTCTACTATTAACGATGAAGCAGAAGCTTGCGCTGCCGTTCTTTTTGCATGCTTGCGCGCCAATGAACTCGATAGCGAAGCAGAAAACGCTGTATTTCAGACAGCTATCCAAAGCCGAAACATCTTTCTTGGTCGCGATCCGCAACAACTCATCGACGCTGCAGCTGCCTACCTTGAACAATATGGCAATGGAGCAACGTTGATTGACGCTGCGATGAACGCAATTCGTGCACAAACCAGACTTCCACTCTTTTTTCATTGTTTGGATGTCATACTCTCCGATGGACTTGTCACGCCACAAGAGCACAAGATTTTTCTATACTTGAAAAAACAATTCAAAGTAGACGATGAATTGGCTTCCAAGGGTCTGGAAGTACTTTTAGCAAAAAATCAATTGTAAAAAGGTAAGGTTCTCTGCTTGTCCCGATTATATGGGTGAACGGCTTAATTAATGCCGCACATTTTACTAAACCCATGTAATTCCACAACTATGAGAAATTTATTTTTTGCCATCCTGGCCGCTTTGATTTCCATCAGTCAATTGTCTGGCCAAACTCCCGCTCCGAACTTGAAAAAATCCTATTTCCAGATCAGTCCGCGAGCAGGCTACGACTTTCCTACTTATTACAACAACACTCCCTACATCGATTACAAAGGCGGCCTTGAGTTAGGCTTGTCCCTGGATTATTACTGGAATTGGATTGGCGTGGGCGCCGATTTTGATTACATCAAAAACAAACCCAAGAGTACCTTCCCGACCGTTAATCTGGTAGATATCAATGATCAGCCGATTACCAGTTTCAGCCTCACTGAAAAAGGGATAACCCGGATGTTTTACGGTGTCGGCCCAAGTTTTAAATTTCAAACCGATGATGCCAAACTGACTGCCGAGTTAAACCTCCGTGGCGGATTAGGCTCCATCAAAGGAGGCTACACTGAGCTCCGGGAAACAACAACCGGCTCCAATATGCTTCTGAATTTTCATGCTGGATACCAGGAATCCATGGCGCTTTCTGCCAAGGGTCAATTGCGGATCAACTATTTTGTAAATGATTGGTTCGGCCTGCATGTTGGCGGGTATTACCTCAGGCATTTCAACGCAACAGAATCCTTCGATAATACCATCGGCGCATCTGCAGGTTACAATCCGTTTATTGTTGATGACCGCAACATGAATGTGTTGGCATCCGGCCCTGTGCTGCGCAAAGAACCTTGCGATTGTGATATTTCTTCAATTGGCGCTTTTGCGGGCGTGAGTTTCCGCCTGATGCCGGGCACGAAAAAAGCGAAGTCAACCTGCAACACCTGCGATCGTTATTCACTTGCGGTTACCGCCAGGGATAAATTCACCAAAGAAGTATTGCCCAACACAGATGTTGTTTTGAAAGATATGAGTGGCAACATCGTCAAAACGGCAACGACGAACAGTTACGGCGTGGTGGTTTTTGAGGATTGCAAGCCAAATAACTACGCCATTGAAGGCGCCTTGTACGGTAAAGCGCTCGACGCTAATTCGGTAAACGAATCCGAGTTCATTGCCAACAAAACTATTCAGAAAGAGATCATTTATTCCGACCTGAATTTCATTTTGAAAGGAAAAACCGTGATTTGCAATACCACGCAGCCGCTCGATCAGGTTTCCGTCATTCTGCGCAACCAATCGGCAGCCGAACAATTCAACACGGTAACCAATGCATCGGGTGAATTTATTTTCAATTTGAAACAACAATCCACTTACCTGATTCACGGCAAAAAAGCAGGCTACTTATCTCAGGTAGAAACGGTCTCCACCAAAGATTACAACCGCAGCACCACCTTGTTCGTGAAACTTGAAATCTGTATGGACGATGCCGAATGTGGAAAAGCCATACGCCTTGATAACATTTATTACGACCTGGATGACCATTTATTGCGCCCGGAAGCAAAGCTGGAACTGGATAAAGTAGTTCAATTCATGAACGACTATCCGGAGGTGAAGATCGAATTGTATTCTCACACAGATTCAAGAGGATCAAATGATTACAACCAAAAATTGTCTCAGCGTCGCGCTAATTCAGCCGTAGATTACATTGCTTCTAATGGGATTGCAGCAGGTCGCCTGACAGGTATTGGATATGGCGAAACAAAACTGCTCAATCGTTGTGCAGACGGAGTGAGTTGTTCCGAATCTGAACACCAGCAAAACCGCCGCACTGAAGTAAAGGTTATTTGCCCAAGGTAGCCGCTTCCAAACCCCAAAAAACCACATCTCATTCACCTTAAATTTATCAAAAAATGAACCTGACAAAAACTGCCGGAATTCCGGCTTTATGGACAATCCTTTCCCTGATCTTGATCGCTATGAATGCTTGCAACGAACCGGTCTGCGGTTATGAAGAGCCCTGCGAAGAACGTTGTGAGTTGTTCGAAGATTTTGAAACGGATCCGGTCGGCCCTACGACCAACTGGCTGACGACCGCGGCAAACGCAAGTATCCAAGTGCAAGGAGGATCCAACACGTTATACCTCCAAGACTTATCTGGCGGCTCATCCGCTTACAATACGATCGAGTTTCCCAAGAACCTTTTGGAAGCCGGATGTGAGTTGCATTACTCCGTGCAATACCTGGCTGGGTCAAGCAATGCAACTTCTGCACCAAATTCGATCAATATTTTTACAGGAACCAGCCTTGCAACCGCAACAACCAGGGCTTATTTCGAGTTGAATTCAGGCTCGGCGATCGTGTCTGGAGCTACTCCGGTCACCATAGAAGTGCCGTTGGAACTTGCAAGCGGAGGCGCACTGCCATCCAATGCATTCGGAACCTGGAAACTCATTGGAGGCTCAACAGTACCTACCCCTGCAGACATCGCCGCATTTAACACCCTGATCCAAAACATCGATGGTGTTGGTTTTGTAGTTGACAACGGAGGCAACCCGGCAGAAGAATGGTGGTATGATGATTTTTGCTTCTGGCAATGCTGTAAGTGATTGGTTCGATTATTCGATTATTCGATTGTACCGATTGTTCGATTATTCGATTGGGTTAAAAATTAGTCGACAGGTTTTTTTAAATTCCTAATCGAATAATCGAACAATCGGTACAATCGAACAATCGGTACAATCGAACAATCGAACAATCGGTACAATCGAACAATCGGTACAATCGAACAATCGGTACAATCGAATAATCGGTACAATCGAATAATCGGTACAATCGAACAATCGGTACAATCGAATAATCGGTACAATCGAACAATTTGTCAATATTTCGGCAACACCCAGCCATTATGATACTTGGGTTTTATGAACCGGTTTGCTGTGCTTTCAGTGAATCGGTTCTTTTCTTTATCCCAGTAAACCCGTTCTCCTGTTCGAAGCGAAACATTACCCATATGCGCGGCCACGGCGGCTTTTCTTCCTACTTCAATCGGCGCCGCCAATTTTTCGGGTGTTCTGTTTTTTACACAGTCGAGGAAATTCACGGTATGGATGTCGAGGCCGCTTTCAGGGCCGCGTTCGAAGGAAATTTTTTCCAGTCCCCGGTCTTTTTCAGGGATAATTTCCCAACCCGCCCGGGAGAGCACCAGGGTACCATTTTCTCCAATGAATGAAATGCCTTGCGGACGTCCGTAAAATCCCACGCCAAGGCCGATGGTATGCTCCCATTGCATCGTGAAATCTCCGAAATCATAGATGGCATGCATCGTGTCGGGCGTTACCATGGCGTCAGTGGGGTAGGCCATTTTACCACCCATCGCCAACACCGATTTGGGTACATCCGATTTGGTGCCGAACATAATAAAATCGATCAGGTGTACGCCCCAGTCGGTCATCAAGCCGCCGGCATAATCCCAAAACCACCTGAAATGAAAGTGAAACCGGTTGGGATTGAATGGACGTTTGAGGGCCGGGCCCAGCCACATATTGTAATCAACGCCATCAGGAACCGGGCCGTCGGGTTTGACGGGTAGGGTAGCCATCCAGTCGAGGTAAGCCCAGGTTTTGGTGGTACGCACGCGCCCGAGTTTTCCGGATTGCAGGTAATTCATCGCATCCACAAAGTGTGGTTGACTGCGTTGCCACTGACCCACTTGCACCACTTTTTTATGATAATTGGCCGCTTTGGTCATCACATTGGCTTCATAAATGGAGTTGCCGATCGGTTTTTCCAGATACACGTCTTTTCCTGCTTCCACGGCATGCACCATTTGAAGGCAGTGCCAATGATCGGGTGTGCCGACGATGACCACATCGATGTCTTTGTTTTCCAACATCTTCCGGTAATCCTTGTAAAAGGTGGGCTTTTTGAATCCGGAGCCTTCCAGTTCAGTGGAACGTTTGCCATACACGCTGTCGTCGATATCCGCGATTGCCACGCATTCTACCTCGCTGTTTTTTAGGAAAGATTTCAGGTTGGCAAATCCCATCCCGTTGGCGCCGATCAGGCCGATCTGGATTTTGTCGTTTGGAGAAACATAACGGCGCATGGAAGCGATAGCGTCGAGTGAAATTCCAGCGCCAAGGGTTACAAGCGCGGTGTTTTTGATGAAATTGCGGCGAGTGTATGACATACCTGAAGGATGGTTGAATAGTTGACTGAATTGCCCAAAAGTATACATTTCGGTAGTAATTACACTGAAATTCGTGGAATACAAAATCAGTGTATCTTGCCCGAAAATTTACAACAACGATGAAATCAACAGGCCTGACGATTTGCTTCCTTTTTCTGATCTCCCATGCTTTTACACAAGGATTTCCTGATAGCCATACCGATGGAAAATACTACACGGTAAATGGCGCCAAACTCTGGACGGTCAGCTTCGGCAC
>JAEUUR010000423.1 GCA_016787465.1 Saprospiraceae bacterium
ATCCTGGGCGCCTTTTTGTTCAGCGGTTCGGACGTGGATAAAAAAGTGGTTGCTTTGTCCGGCGGCGAGCGCGCACGCCTGGCCCTGGCCTGTATGTTGCTGCGCCCCTTCAACCTGCTTGTGCTCGATGAGCCGACCAACCACCTCGACATGCTGTCAAAAGATGTGTTGAAACTAGCCCTGCAGGAATACAACGGCACCATGCTGGTGGTTAGCCACGACCGCGAATTCCTTTCCGATCTCACCGACCGCACTATTGAATTCCGCGATGGAAAACTCTACGAATATTTGGGCGATGTGAACTACTTCCTGGAAAAACGGAAGCTCGACAACATGCGTGATGTGGAGAAAAGAACCAAATCAAACGGCCAAAGTACAGGTGACAGTGGCGTGCAGGTGCTCGGAGCAGAAGACAAAAAACAATTGGAACGCACGGTTCAAAAAGCTGAAAAACGCATCGCCGACCTGGAGCAGGAAGTAAAAAAAATGGAAACCCTCATGGCCGACCCTGATTTTTACAACGCCGCCGATTCCAATGAAAAGTTGAAAAAATATGCGGAGTTAAAGAACAACCTCGCCGGCGTATATGCGGAATGGGAAGAAGCGGTTGAGCGGTTGAACTGATAGGGGGGATGTGTTTTGGTGTTTTGGTGTTTTGGTGTTTTGGTGTTTTGGTGTTTTGGTGTTTTGGTGTTTTGGTGTTTTGGTGTTTTGGTGTTTTGGTGTTTTTGATCGTTTTAACTTTTACATTCAGCGTTTTAAATTTTAAATTTCCCACCTGCCGGGAATAGAACCGGAAGGAAAGGCATTTGTTTTATAACCTGCTTTATGTGTATAAAAAATTTAAAACCAATAAGATATACACAACAAATAAAAAATATTCGACTACCGATGTTACGCTCCTCCGGAGCGATTTCATCTCTGTATTTTCAAAAACACAAAAACACATAAACACCAAAACACATAAACCCAAAAACACCAAAAAACAAAAACACAAAAACACAAAAACACAAAAACACCAAAATACATAATCACATAATCATAGTCACCTAAACCGTCTCCAACCGATAACCTACCCCATGCACAGCTACCAAACGCAGTGTGGGGTCAGCACGCAGGAATTTCCTGAGCCGAGAAACAAACATATCGATACTTCTTCCAACCTGAATGCCTTCGTCCGCCCAAACGTTTTCAAGAATAAAAGAACGTTCGAGCAGTTGATTCTGGTTTTTGACAAACAAATGGAGCAGCTTGGCTTCCCGGTAAGTGAGTTGGAATCGTTGTTCTCCGCAATATAACACCTGATTTTCCGCATCGAAATGCGAAGCGCCAAAGGGTGTGCCTTTGATTTCAGAAACGAGGCTGCGGGCCGGTTCATTTCTTTGCCAAGGCAATTTTTGTTGAATACCAAACAGAATAATTGCGAGAAATCCGCCGAATACCCACCCTAATACCGGAAATTTTGGCATGATAGCCAATGGAAATGAAACTTGCAATTGATAACAAGTTGCAGTCATTTCACGCCCCCCGCAGGGAACATCCTCTTTCTCAAAATCGGTCACAGTGTAGCCAAGTTGTAATTCGCCCGCAGCGCAATCCAATACGAAAACGTCATAATTTCCATCAATGTGGTGAGCGACAAGAGCGGCATTCAGGATACCTGGCAGACTGTCGTAGTTAAATGCCTTTTCGATCTGAATCATCCAGGTGCGCTCGTCAACCTTTCTTACAGGGGCAATTCTGCTGGTGCTATCGCCGGCCGCGTCGAGCATCTGATGCACCGTTTTGCGCAATGCCAGGTTGATTTTATCTTCTGGCAGTCTCTTTTCCGGTTTGTTATGGCCGGCGAAATACCAAACCAATTGCATCACGCCGACACTAACGGCCAGCAGGAGCAGGAAATAAAGCAGTTGTTTCACGCGCAAGGTCATTTGACAAAAATACGGCATCCACCGATTCCAAAGGGCATTTTAATTGACTTTGCTCATTGCACCAAGATTTCATTGTGGGGCAACGCATATTCGTCTTTAAAGGTGAGCAACACGATGGAGTCGCCTCGTCTGCAATTTTTCATCACTTCCGATATTTCGATCTTTTCGTAGGTTTTATCGGAATACATCATCAAAGTCTTCGTATTGGCATCGCGAATCGCAATTTTGAACTTGATCAATTGCACCGGACGGCACTTCTCCTTGTCCGAATCAAGGTATGCTGTACAAACGGTTAGTTTTCCTTGGGCCGTCGAATCCAACATACATTTCCCGGTGGGTGAATATTCATCAACGACTAATTTGTCGTTTAAAAATGCCGCTGAACAATTCGTAAACCGGTTTTGCGCCTGTGCAACCATTCCGATTAAAACAAACACGAAAACTGAAATCGACTTGGAGTAATTCATAGTTAATTTTTTAAGTGAACGATGGCACAAAAGTAGGGGCATGCAGTTTGGGCCATGCAAATGCAGCAGTAAAAGGATGTAACAAAATTGTAAAAGTTTGAAACAAGGGTATTTGTGTTTTTTTTTAATCCAGTATCCATAGCATCATTTGGTTAACAATTCAACTATCTTTGGTTGCTCCGATTCGGTGGCTGTATCCCCTCCATGGACAATAACCTCGGTACTGATTATCCTCTAATTTTCAATCTTTTGTTATGAAATTGACGACTTCTGCCTGGGTTTCTTTAGCGAATGGACTTTTCATGATGCTCTTATCCACCGCGCATTGGCTGGGTTACCTGTCCTTCGACATGTGGTTTTCCTATCAATGGCATAAACTTTTGCATTTGGTGGGGCTGGTTTTGTTCATGGGCAATCTGATGGTTGGACCGGTTTGGTTTTTGATCGCTTTTTACTCCAATGACAGGACTGTACAACTGTTTGCCGTGCGTTTATTGCGACTTACCGACATGTGGCTTACCGCTCCCGGTATGTTGCTCACCATCGTCAATGGATTGTGCCTGGCATCCGTGTATGGAGGCTTGCAACAAGCGCCATGGCTGAGCAAATCGATTTATGCGCTTTGGGCCATGTGGGGCATTTCGTTGCCTTTGTTGTACTTGCAGGAGAAAATGTTGCATGGCATCGAATCCGATTCCGAACCCAAGCTCAGTTTGCTTTATCTGTGGAGTCTGGTGGGAACGGTGGTGATGGTTCCGGCAGCGCTCATTTTTTATTGGATGGTGGTAAAAGTATAAATATTAAAGTGACTGTCCGCATATTGGGTACCACGTAAAATTTAAATGGGAAATGGGAAAATTTAAAATGTAAATTTGAATGTAAATCGGAAAATTTAAAGGACTGTTGCTTCTAGGCGGGCCATTTATGGCATTTGACTTGTTGTAAAAATTACGTAACCATAAGTTTTACATTTCCTTTTCCCATTTACATTTTCCCATTTCCCATTTAAATTTCAAAAAGTTCCCAATATGCGGATAGTCATTATATTAAATTCAATGAAACCAAAGCCTAACCGGCGTACAATTTTTGTAGTTGCCCTGATTTGGGTAATCGCTCAGGCGCCTTTTGCTGTGGCCGCCCAAGCCATTTCCACCTCCTGCAATTACCACGCTGCCAGCTACTCAGTGTTGTTGCCCAACAGCTTCGACCTCGACCAAAATGCGGTCATGAAAGTCCGGTATAGGGAAACTGGCGCCAGTGCCTGGAAAGAAGGGTTTCCTCCCGACCGGATCGGTGAATCATTCGTTGGCAGTTTATTCCAATTACAACCAGACACCGAATATGAATTGGAAGGCGTTTTGATCGACAGCATTCCTTCCATTTTACAAATTCCTCTGCCGCTCACAAGCATGCGCACGCGCGCGGAGCCCAATATCCAGGCCACCACCACCATCAAATGGGTAAGTCCGAATGGAAGCGGGAATGCCTACACGGAGGCTGCTCCCGGCGATTTAAAAACCTTGCTCGCAAGTGGTATGGTTAGCTGCGGCACGACCGTATTTCTCAAACACGGAGTTTACCATACCGGCGAGATGTCGCTCTCGCTTACATCCGATTGTTCCGAAGCTTCGCCGGTCAACCTCATAGCAGCCCCGGG
>JAEUUR010000468.1 GCA_016787465.1 Saprospiraceae bacterium
ACGTATATTTTGCTGCATGTGAAAGACAACGGCATCGGTATCGAACCGGATTACCAGGAACAGATTTTTGAAAAATTCTTCCGGGTACCGACGGGCAATACCCACAACGTAAAAGGCCACGGCCTGGGCTTGAGTTACGTTGCTCAGGTTATTCAAAAACATGGAGGCGGCATCCGGCTGGAAAGCGCCGTGGGCGTGGGCAGCACGTTTACACTGGAAATTCCTGCTTCAACACCTCCGCCAACTGCCTGATTTCATCTTCCGTGTTGTAATAATGCGGCGATACGCGTAGCGCCCATTCCACGCCCTTGTGGCCAAAATCGATTTGAGCGACTTGTTTGGTGGAAATGCGGCAATTGATGCCGTGTTTGACCAGTTTGCTCAATATCTCCGCCTGATTCCAATGCGAAGCATGTGCCGTGACGATGCCACCGAGTTGCTCGCCCTGATCCAGCACCCGAACGCCGGGTAGTTGCGCCAGGGTTTCGCGGGTGAACCGCGCGATTTGCATCACCTGATTTTCTATCCATTCAAATCCCAGGTTTTCGGCGTATTCCACCGCCGCTTTTCCGCCCAGTATCAACGCCGGAGGCAGTTCCCAGTACTCAAAACGGCGCGCCGAAGCGGCCATTTCATATTGATCGGGACTGACCCAGTTTCCGCCACTCATATCGGGCAGTAAAAGTTCATAACCGCCATCCAACACCCTGTCGGACACATACAAAAAACCGGAGCCGCGCGGGCCGCGCATGAATTTACGCATGGTAGCGGTTAAAAAATCGCAGCCAATCGCCTGAACATCGAGCCGCCGCTGCCCAGCCGATTGGCAAGCATCAACCAGGTACAAGGTTTCATGCGCCCGGCATATGCGCCCGATGGCCTCCACGGGTTGTATCAAACCGCTGCTCGTGGGAATATGCGTGACGGCCGCCAGGCGAGGCCGGTGCTGAATCAACAGCGATTCAAAGTGATCGACGTCGACGCCGCCGGATGCCGTATCGCGCGCCCGAAGCAACACCACGCCGAAGCGTTTTTGAAGGGCCAAAAAGGCGATTTGATTGGAAACATAATCGTTTTCAGTGGTCAGAATGACATCGCCTGGTTGCCAGTTGAGGGCCGACAGCGCGCGCGCATACGCGTCGGTGGCGCTGCTGGCAAAAGCGATGTTCCGGGCCTGGGCATTCAACATCCGGGCGACTGTGCCGTAGAAACCATTGATTTCGTCGGCGCGCTGGTCGGCGGCTTCATACCCGCCGGTGGTTGATTCCAGCAGGAGGTGATCTTGTACGGCCTGCAAAACGGGGCGGGGCTGCAATGAGGCGCCTGCGTTGTTCAGGTGGTTGACATGGGAGCAACCGGGTGTGTCGTTGCGGAGGGTTGAAATATCGTGCATCATTCTACATTTTTAATGTCGCTAAAGTCAACTATTTCTGTAGATTTTTCCGCAGAATTCCTCAACTCTGATAAATATAAAAAATGAATTGATTATCCGGATGCCGTGCCTATTTCCACAAAGTTTGTGGAAAACAACAACCGATTTAAGGGTTTGAATGCTTTAGACTCAAGTTTGATGTGGCTCTGTCAACGGATAAATACATAATGACAAAATGGATAGGTAGGCGGATTTAATCGCCTCCAATACTTCTGGCTGGCTTCGTTTTACCATGCTAACATGCCTGGTTTGGCGAAATGCTTTCCAGGTTTCGCCGTAAAATTCTGAAAAATAACCCACGGCGAACAAACCAGGCAAGGCGGCCCAGCCCCACCAACTGTTCCCGGTTGCCCAGACGACGGCCTTGAAAGCGCCCCAAAGCGCCAGCGGGAAGGTGAACAAGCCGGTCAGGAATTTCACATTGCTGTCGTACCCGATATACAGGTTGAGCTTTTTGGCAAGCAACCAGGGCAAGTAACAGGGCAAAAACCAAAAAAGATATCCGGCCAGGGCAAATGGAGCGCCAAAGATCAGGATTAAAAAACGGCGCCACTGGTTGTGCTGGTTGTTGAAAGCCTCCCGAACGGCTTCGTGACCAAGGCCCTCTTTTTCAAGTTGTTCGAAGTAGCTTGTTATTTCTTTTTCCAGGTTTTGATTGGATATATTGTTTTCAATGAGCGATTTTCGGAAATCAAAAAGCGCCTTACCGGCATGAGGGAAAAGATGTTGAAAAAACAATTCGACACGCTCTATAAATGGTTGTTTTTCAATGGAATGGGTATTCAGCGTCAAATTTTCAATTTGTTGCCGTAATTGTTCAGTAAATAGGTCGATTGCCTGGTCGGAGTCAGCTTTGACGGCCTCCTGCCAAGCAGTGGCTGATATGGGTTGGCCGAAATGAACGATCACCTCGCTTCGGAAAAGGTTTGGCGCGTTGTAGCTTAAACCCACCGGAAAAATGTTAACCCCTAGCTCCCAAAGGTTTCTTTGTTCTGCGCCAAAGGCGATGCGGGCCGCGCCGCTTTTAAAAGGCCGGATGGTTCGATCCATCCAACTCACCCCTTCGGCGGCAACAAACAACATACCGCCTTGTTCCAGATGTTGAATGGATTTTTCGAACGCCGTATCGTTGTTGCGCAATTCGCCATCTGCTACGTCTTCACGCCTTTTTACAGGAATGCAAAACAGCCGCGTGAGCAGCCAATTCATTACAGGGTTTTTAAACATGCTGTAATTGGCCAAAAAGAAGGATTCCCGCGGGATATGAATGCAAGGGTTCAGTACATCCATCAAGGTACTGGGGTGGTTCACAACGATAATAGCCGGGCCTTTAAAATTCAAAGGGCGGAGACCAAGTATGATTCTGCGTCGGTAAAAGAGGTAAAGGCCTGCAATAGATAGCACCCGCAGCAGGAAATAGATAAGACGTAGGAATGGATGGATAGAATTGATACGATTGTTCCGATTGATTCGATTGCGGCAAATGTAAGCGGGATTTTTTTGAACAATCGAAAAACGCGGCTGTCATTTCGAGGTAAAGACGAGAAACGCGGATTCGAGGGATTATAGGATTTCGCGGATTTTTGGATTGGGTGGTTTTTTGGATTCTTCGCGGAATTTTAAACAATCGAAACAATCGAATCAATCGGCACAATCGAATCAATTAAATCACGCTGCTCTGAGTTTCGCTTTGCGTGCGCCTTCGAGTTTTTCCTGCACGTAGGCTGCGTCGATGACGAGTTTTCTTTTTTCCTTTTTATCGACTTTGGAATTTTCGTCGCCGGGCATTTCGAACATGGCATCGGTGAGGAGAATTTCGCAGAGGGAGCGGAGACCACGGGCGCCGAGTTTAAAGTCAAAGGCTTTTTCGGCCAGCATATCAACGGCTTCGGGTTGCAGCACCAGTTCGATATTTTCCATGGCGAACAGTTTTTCGTACTGACGGATCAGCGCATTGCGCGGCTCAGTGAGGATACGGCGCAAAGAATCGCGGTCGAGCGGATCGAGGTGTGCAACTACCGGCAATCGTCCGACGAGTTCGGGAATCAGGCCGAATGTTTTGATGTCTTGTGAGCTGATGTATTGCAGGAGGTTTTCCTTGTCGATTTCGTCGCTTTCTTTTTTTCCGTAGCCGATCACCTGGGTATTCACACGGCGGGCGATGATTTTTTCGATACCGTCGAAAGCGCCGCCGCAGATGAACAGGATGTTGTGGGTATTGATTTTGACCAGTTTTTGTTCGGGGTGTTTACGCCCACCCTGGGGTGGTACCAATACTTCCGAACCTTCCAGCATTTTCAACATACCCTGCTGAACGCCTTCGCCTGATACGTCGCGTGTGATCGAGGGATTATCTTGTTTCCGGGCAATCTTGTCAATTTCATCGATGTACACGATGCCTCTTTCAGCGGCTTTTTCGTCGTAATCACACACCTGAAGTAACCGCGAGAGGATACTTTCAACGTCTTCACCGACATAACCCGCCTCCGTAAAAACTGTTGCGTCGACGATCGTGAACGGCACGTTGAGCAGTTTGGCGATCGTTTTGGCCATCAAGGTTTTGCCGGTGCCTGTTTGGCCCACGAACAAAACGTTTGATTTTTCGATATCGACGTCTTCGAATAACTTGGTATTGCCCGACTCCAATTGCTGAAGACGTTTGTAATGGTTGTACACTGCTACCGAAAGCACCTTTTTGGCGTCTTCCTGTCCGATTACATATTGATCGAGGAACTTTTTAATGTCTCTCGGCGGCAATACCTGCAACGGGCCGCTGTAAGCGCTTGATTTGCTTCCAGCGGCCTGCTGAGCGTCTTTCCGTTGTGGCTCAACACCCGCCCTGCGCAATTCCTGATCAATGATTTCCTGCGCCTTGTCGGTGCATACTTCACAAATCTGGCCGTCCATTCCGGAGACAAGGATCATGACGTCTTCTTCGCCGCGCCCACAAAATGAACAGCGATGATCGGGTGGGTTGCCTTTTTTTAGCATAACAGAAAGGGTTGGATAGAGGCTTTAAAATCAACTGAAAAGACTGCCTCTGATTATTTTTTCGTACGATCCAATACTTCGTCGATCAGGCCGTATTCTTTGGCTTCGTCGCCCGTCATCCAGTTGTCGCGGTCGCAATCGGCCTCTACTTTTTCGTAGGATTGGCCGGTGTGCTGGCTGAGGATGTCGTACAGCGATTTTTGCATTTTTTTGATCAGCTTGTAGGAAATTTCGATGTCAGACACCTGGCCTTGCGCTCCGCCGCTGGGTTGGTGCAACATGATTTGGCTGTGTTTCAGGCAGCTGCGTTTTCCTTTAACACCTGCGGCGAGCAATACGGCGCCCATGCTGGCTGCCAAACCCGTACAGATGGTGGCAATGTCGGGTGAAACGTACTGCATGGTGTCGTAGATACCGAGTCCGTCGATCACTGAGCCGCCGGGGCTATTGATAAAAATCTGGATATCGCGTTTGGGGTCGGTTGATTCCATAAACAGCAATTGGGCTTGAATAACGTTTGACACGTAATAATCAACCGGAACGCCGAGGAAAATGATGCGGTCCATCATCAAACGACTGAACACGTCGAGTTGTGTGGCGTGCATCGGGCGTTCTTCGATAACTGCCGGGGTAAAGGAACGGATGTTGGGGGTGGTGGCAGCAATGTATTTTTCCAGGTGCATGCTGTTCATGCCCAGGTGCATTGTTGCGAACTTCTGAAATTCATGCTTGTCGAACATAATTACAATCTTTTTGAGGCAAATGAAACAACTTTTTTGGCAGAAGGTTAATTCCTGAAAAAAGGGAACTGTTTTGCTATACGAACGCGGGTTTTTGGCGGTTGTTTCTGCTTAATTCACCGACGAAAATTAAAGCAGGTTTTGTGCTTCCTCCTGCTCTGCCTGGGCTTTGGCGCTCACGGCATCGATCAGTTTATGAAACTCTTCGGAAGGAATGGCCTTTTCAGTGATGGTAACCTGTTCACGAATGGTTTTGAACAGCTTGTCGATCTCCAGATCGCGGCGGGTGTCGTCCACATCTTTTTGATTTTCCATGAGCCGTTTCACTGATGCTTCGATCACATGTTCAGGAATGGCTTGTCCGCCGAAATAATTCCGGATTTTTTGTGCAAAAGCTTCAGTGAGTTCTTCATCGGTTACTTCTACGTCAAATCTTTCTTTAATTTCATCGCGAATGATCGTCCAGCGCAGGTTTTCGGCAAAAGCCGGGAATTCATTTTCAATTGTTTCTGGGGTCAATTCCCCTTTGTTTGTAGCAAGGAGCCATCTTTTGAGGAATTTTTCAGGTAATTCCACCCTGTTTTGTTCAATCAATGATTCCTGAAACTTACGCATCAGCAATGCATCGGAACGGAGGTCGTAAAACTTGACAATGCCTTTTTTTAATTCTTCAATAGCGGTTTCTTTATCGGTAACAGCATCATTGCCGAAATAATTTTGAAAAAATTCTTCGTCCATTTCGGCGTCCTGTACCCGGGTTACTTCCTGAATGAGGCCTTCGAACCAATCGCCTACTTCGCGTTTATCGGAAGGATCGAGGTTCAGGATATACTTACGGTACATATCCTCTTTGTCATACCCCTCCAATGTACGTGCATTATAGCGAAGGGTATCTCCTTTTTTGAGGGTAAGGAGTTGGTTTTTAACGGCCTCGTCAGCAATACTTTTTACCAAAAAGGTCATGTCCGTTTCCAATCCGCCGTCTTTAACCTGATCGCCATCGAGTTCTTTAGCTTCGATCTTGATCATGTCATTTTCCTGGATGATGTCTTCCACTTCCAAACGTTTGCCCATCCGTTTGCGGGCGTACTCAAGATCTTCATTGGCAAGGTCGTTGAGGTTGGAGATGGTAATCCTTTCAAAAGTGGCGGATTTGTCGAGTCCTTTCAGATCGATCGATGGAACGAACCCGATTTCATATTTCACGGCGTATTCCGGATCCAGGTTATTGATTTTGAAGGAAAATTTTTCCTGGTCGTCGGTAGGCAGGGGTTGGCCCAGTACGTCGAGCTTGCTGTCGCGCAGGTATCCGTACAATTCCTCCGTCATCACATCGTTGAGCGTATCGGCGAAAATAGAAGCGCCGTACAGCTTTTTGATGTATTCCATCGGCGCCTGACCCGGACGAAAACCTTTCATAGGCGCTTTTTGGCGGAAACGTTTCAGTTCGGCATCAATTTTGGGCTTTAGTTCTTCCCTGGTGATGGTTACAGTAAGGATAGCAGAGGTGTTGTCTAGGTCTTGACGGACAACGGTGGGCATAATGAAATAGTTTTGAAATGTTGAGGGGAGAATGTGCGGGCGGAGGGACTCGAACCCCCATGCCTCACGGCGCCAGATCCTAAGTCTGGTACGTCTACCAATTTCGCCACGCCCGCAGTATTTTTCAAAAAGGGACGCAAAGGTAATGATATAACTCTAATACATGTGTAGAATTAGTAGAAATAAATGAAAGTAACTGCGCGGCTGGTTCAATAGCGGAAAAAGTACCTTATTTTTGTGTCTTTAACAGTTTAACAGGCGTCTAAAAAACCAACTAATCTAAACCTACGTGATCAAGGAGCAACCAAAATCTGCAATAACAACAACAACCAACGGAACTCCGGCAGTTGTAGTGGATGAAGCGGCCGACCGCCACCTCATCACTCAGTCTTATCGCAATTTGTTGCATAGTTTCAAAACGCCACTCGACGACAAAGACCTCAAAATGTTGCGCGCTGCCTATGAATTGGCAGTGGAAGCGCACAAAGAGCAGAGGCGAAAAACAGGCGAACCCTACATCCTGCACCCCATCGAAGTAGCGCGTATTTGTGTAGAAGAAATCGGCCTGGGCCCCACGGCCGCCGCCTGCGCCCTCCTGCACGATGTGGTGGAAGACACCGAAGTAACCCTCAAAGAAATTCATGCTAAATTCGGCGACAAGATAGCCCTGATTGTCGACGGCCTCACCAAACTCGACGGTCTGCACAACTCCGAAAGTCCGCAAGCAGAGAATTTGTCGAAAGTACTGCGCACCATGCTCATGGATGTGCGTGTGGTGTTGATCAAACTGGCCGACCGCCTGCACAACATGCGGACGATCAAAAGCATGTCGGACAAATCCCAAAAGAAAATCGCGGCTGAAACCTCCTATATCTATGCCCCTGTTGCGCACCGGCTTGGTTTGCAAAAAATCAAAACCGAGTTGGAAGATATCTGTTTTAAAATCCAAAACCCTGACGAATACAAGGATATTGCCCGAAAACTGGAAGAAAAACTGCGTACACGGTCGGAGTACATCGATAAATTTATCAACAGATTAAGGGAAATTTTCAAGGACGTAGGTTTCAGATACCGCGTCATCGGTCGGCCAAAATCCATTCATGCGATCTGGAAAAAGATACACACCAAGTTTGTACCCTTTGAAGACATCTATGATTTGTTTGCCGTCAGGGTGATTTACGATGCGCCAAGGGAATGGGAAAAACGAAGAGCCTGGGAGATATACTCCTACATCACAGATCATTTTCAACCAGTGCCGGAGCGCTTGCGCGACTGGATTACAACGCCCAAATCGAACGGTTATGAATCGCTGCAAACCACCGTTTTAGGTCTCGACAATAAATTTGTGGAAGTGCAAATCCGCAGCGAACGGATGAACGACATCGCCGAACGCGGGGTGGCCGCTCACTGGAAATACAAGGGCGGCAGCAAAAAAGAAGACGCCGACGTCTACGAAAAGTGGTTGCAGCGCGTGCGGGAAACCATCGAAAACTCTTCAGGCAATGCCATTGAACTGCTTGCCGACATTCGCAGCGAACTGTTCACTGAAGAGGTACATGTTTTTACCCCCAAAGGTGAAATGAAAACCCTCCCGGAAGGCGCTACCGCACTCGATTTTGCATTCAGCATCCACTCAGATCTGGGTTGCATGTGCCGTGCCGTGAAAATCAATAACCGCCTGGTGCCCATCTTCCAAAAACTACATGAAGGCGACCAGCTTGAGGTAATTACCGACCGCAACCAAAAACCCACCGAGGATTGGCTACAGAACGTCGTTACCTCCAAGGCCAAAAACAGGATCAGGGCAGCGCTCAAGGAGGAAAAAAGGGTACAGGCCGATTTTGGCAAGGAAATACTGGAACGGAAAATGAACTCCCTGAAAGTATCACTGGAAGAAAACTGTGATATGCTCGTGCGCTGGTATGGGTTTCTTAACCGGATCGAGTTCCTCAGTGCTTTGTACCTGGGACAGGTTGACCTGAAAAAAATCAGCAAGAAGTTTAAAGCAGAAGGCAACCTGCTGGTGGAACGGGAAGTTGCCAAACCAAAGGTTCAGGAACCGGTGAAAATGGTTGTCCGGAAAAATAAGCCGGAAAACAAACCGGAAATCATCATCAACAACGAACCCGGCAGTTATTACCAATATTCGTTTGCTACATGTTGCAACCCGGTACAGGGCGACGATATTTTCGCCTTCGTACTCGCGCAGGGAGGCGCAAAAATTCATCGAACCACCTGCCCGAATGCCAACAACCTGTACGCACAATACGGGCATCGTATACTCACCGCTACCTGGGGAAATATTTCCAAATCCGACTTCCTGGGCCACCTGGTCGTGACCGGCATCGACATCGGCCCGGGCGTGATCCAGCAGCTGACCAACCGGATTTACGACCTGGGAATCAATATCCGCTCTTTTGAAATCAAAGGCAACGGCGGCTATTTCGAAGGCCACCTCGGATTGATCGTGGTAAATACCGACCAATTGCAACGCGCCATTCTTGAACTGCGCAGGTTCGACTGGGTATCGAACGTAAGCCGAGCGGATTAGCAGGCTACCGGTTGCACGTGCTTTAGCCGATGTCATTGACTTAAGCAGAGTTGGATTCAATACATGATTACTGGATTACATAAATACTAGATTGTTGATTTGGATTTTTTGATGGAAAATTTTTATTGCTTATGATGTATTAGATTGATAATCAAAAACCTTACATCTCCTTCGTAAATCTAGTATTCATGTAATCCAGTAATCATTTAATGAATCTGGTATCGTAAAATCCATTTAAATCATCAAAATTTTCCTTAAGCCAATGGCATTGCCTGATAGGGAGGCGTTGTTGCCATC
>JAEUUR010000476.1 GCA_016787465.1 Saprospiraceae bacterium
AGTTGTAATCACTCAAAAACCATTCGACAATGATCACTATTTGAAAAAATGCGCTCCGGCGTGAAAAAAAATCACTTTTTTCTACCTCCAGTAATACAGTTCTTAATCTATTAATCATTTATTGAATCCAACTCTGCTTAAGTCACCGACATTGCCCTAAAGGGTTTCGTCCGGACCGCCTGAAGTCGGTGCTACCTATTGTTTCCCCCTCGGTTCCGCCGGCGGCACTTCCCGTTTTTTATTGTCTTCTATCGTTGCGGCATCCCAAACGATACCAAAATATTGTGCGTATTCCGCAATGGGCTGCAAGCCCACGGAAGCGCGTCTTTCATCCACGTGATCGACGTCTTCAATCGGGAAAAAATAGGTTCCCCCATTCACCTGATCGGTGCGTAATTGACTGCCGTATAATTGTTTTTGGCCATTGCGCATCCGCACCCTGTCTTCAAGCAGGGCCAGGTCGGCGCCACGCGCTTTACCGTTTTTGACTGCTTCCCGCATCTTGGGCAAATATTTTTCCTGTACTTCGATATCGGCATGTTGAATCACCAGAAACAAAGCTTGATTGCCTCTGGAACCCACCTCTTTATCGCCGAGCCACCCGTGCTTATCCAGAATTTGAGTTACTCTTGCCGAGTTGACCGAATCTACATACATCATCGTGTGGTTCAACGCATTCATTTCTTTGGAACCCCAGCCAAACTGCTTATCGACACTATCCAACATCGAACGATAGCGCTGGTCTTCTACCCATATGCCGCGCAGTTCTTCTGCTAATTCAGGCATGGTGGGCATATTTGATTTCACAATGTCGCACAAGGGCTGCCACCTTGGATGCACCTGCAAGGCAGCAAAAGCAGGGTCGGTACGCAAAGCGTTCAAATCATCGTAACCCCCTTTTTCCGCAATTCGGAACAAATTAAAAAACGCTGAATCAGGCACACCGGCCATCGACCAGGCGCGCGCGGCGTTGAACCGGTCGACCATGTACCCTTTCCAGCCATATGATTCAAAGGCAGTTGAATAATGCCTGGCCGACTCTTGATACGCGCCAGCCTTATAAAAGTCTTCGGCTTTAGCGATATTTTGATCGTATGCTTCCGGTTGTGCAACAGTGATACCGGAGAAGAACAGCAGGGCAACAAACAAAATGGATTTCATCATTTTAATAAGTAGTTTGAGAACCAAAGAGGCATTTATAACGAATAAGGATGCTTAAAACGCAAAAAATTGTACTGTTTTATCATGCTTAAATAGTAGGAATCAGGTATTAAATCAGAATCTAGGTGAATTTAGGCTGAACATTGTTGCATCCGGGTCATAAAATTTTGGTTTTTACCAGGAGTTACAATTTCCGGGTTGTTCAAAAATTAAATCAGGATGGATTACCCGGAATTAAAAATTGTTTTACCTTTGTGAGTGATTACTCACTTTTATGACCAATAAAGAGCAAATACTTCAAACTGCGCTGGCCTTGTTTGCTGAACAAGGGTACGACCGCACCCCTACCAGCCAAATTGCCCGGGAAGCCGGCGTATCGGAAGGGTTGATATTTCGCCATTTCGGCAGTAAAGACGCGCTGCTTGCTGCAATTATTCAACTGGGATTGAGTCAAATAGCCGAATCCATGCAGGGGTACACGGGGCAAGCCGCGCCGCATGGCGCGATCGCGGAGCACATCGCGCGTTCCTTCGCGCTCGTACGCGCGCATGAAACATTTTGGCGGCTGGTCCAAAAAGCGCGGTTTCAGCCGGCGGTTCGCCAAACCGCCGCGGCACAAATAGAAGAAGTGAACCGCTTTATCGTTGGGCAGCTTACTGCCCACTTTCAACAAGCCGGATCGGCTAACCCGCAACTGGAAGCCCTGCACCTGTTCGCGTTGATCGACGGCGTTACGATCCATTACCTCGACAACCCGGCGGAATACCCGCTCGATGCGATGCAACAATTCCTAATTCAAAAATACAGCGATGGAAACAACATGGGTTAACCGGGATTTATTCCCCTTTGAGTCGAAATTTATCGAAATCGACGGCCATCGAATGCACTACGTGGACGAAGGCGCAGGGCCGGTCATTCTTTTTTCCCACGGCACCCCGGAGTGGTCGTTTGGCTGGCGCGACCTGATTCGGGGGCTGAAAAGCGACTACCGCTGCATTGCACCCGACCTGCTCGGTTTTGGCTTGTCGGACAAACCCGCCGATGCCGATTATTCCGTTCAAGCACATTCGGCGCGTATGGACCGGTTCATCGATCAACTCGGCCTGCGCAACTTTCACATCGTGGCCAATGATTTTGGGCTGAGCATTGCGCTTGGATGCGCCATTCGCAGGCCGGAACTGGCGCAAAAGATCAGCATTTTCAATGGTTGGATGTGGCCGGTGGATAAAGACAAACACTACAGCATGCCTGCCAAAGTGATGCGCACCTGGATCGGTCGCCTGGCCTATTTGAATTTCAATTTCCCGGTTAATGTGGTGACACCCGCCGCTTTCGGCGACAAAAAAAAGCTCACCCCTGAAATTCATCGGCACTACAAAATGGCACTGCCCGACGCTGCTTCCCGGAAAGCTGCCTATCAATTTGCCTTTGAACTGCTCGACGCCCGTGCTTACTGGGCCGATTTGTGGCAAAACCTCACCCGCATTTCCGGCAAACCCTTCCTGATTTTCTGGGGGATGAAAGACTCGTTTGTGCCGCCTTATGAATTGGAAAAGTGGGAAAAAGCCTTGCCGAACGCCCAGGTGATCCGGTTTGAAAACGCAGGGCATTTTTGTCAGGAAGAAGAACCGGAGGCGATGGCGGCGGCGTTGAAAAGTTTTTTTTGAAAATTCGCTGGCTGGCTTTATTCACAGCATACAGGATTTTTGACCCTGAAAGCTGTTTATGTTTCCAAGGCGCTCTACCTTTGTACTCCAAAATTAATCAGGAGCATTGCCCTGTTTGTTTTCTGTACCGAAGCCATGCTGGCACGGCGGCCTAAAGGCCTCCTTACAGGACCGGCTGAAGCCGGTGCTACCAGTATCCAACATACAGTATCTAGTATCCAGCACCCATGTCCGCACCCATTGGCATTTTCGATTCCGGCTACGGCGGCCTGACGGTTTTTCGGGAAATCCGGGAAAAGCTGCCTCAATATGATTATATCTACCTGGGCGACAATGGCAGGGCGCCCTACGGCCCGCGCGATTTTGATACGATTTACGCTTATACGCTCGAATGTGTGCGGCATCTTTTTGATATGGGTTGTCAGTTGGTGGTGCTGGCCTGCAACACAGCTTCCGCCAAAGCGCTGCGAACGATTCAACAACAGGATTTGCCACATATAGATCCGAAACGGCGGGTGTTAGGCGTGATCAGGCCAACCACTGAAATTGTCGGGCAATTCACCCAAACCGGTCACGTGGGCATATTGGCAACAATTGGCACGGTAAAATCGCAGTCGTATGTGATTGAAATCGCCAAGTTTTTCCCCGACTTGAAGGTGTTTCAACAAGCTTGTCCGATGTGGGTTCCATTGGTAGAAAACAACGAACATGAAAGCCCCGGGGCCGATTATTTTGTCAAAAAATACCTGGATGCACTGCTGGGGCAATCTTCGCAAATTGATACGATTGTGTTAGGTTGCACGCATTACCCATTGCTTATCGACAAGATCAGGCAGTTCCTTCCTGCTTCCGTGCAGGTAATTGCGCAAGGTGAAATTGTGGCCAAAAGTTTGACGGACTATTTAAATCGCCATCCGGAAATAGAAATGGTGTGCAGCAAAAACGGAAAAACCACTTATTTCACTACCGAATCTACGCAGGCGTTCGACGAGAAAGCTGCTATTTTTATGGGAGAAGTCATCCGTTCCAATCATTTGGCTTTATAATCACTTCGCTTTGGTGAAAAACTCCATCAACTGAGGCGTGTCGTTGAGCGAGGCGCCTACATGTGGGTTGATTGGCGCTGTCTCCAACGGGGTTTTGATGGGCGCCCAGATCACGGAATCGGGAACATTGGGATTTGCAGCTGCGATCGTTTGATAAACGATTTTCGTCCGGTACTTTATTTTTTCTTCAAAAACGATTTTCTCCCGCCAAACCGTATCAATTTGGGTTTGAACCTCCGTTTTTACGGCGATTTGAGCTACCGATGGTTTGACGAGCCAGGCCATGCCAAAGCCCAGCGCCAGCATAGCTGCTGCCTGCCAAACAGGGAAATGACGTGTTGCCGGCCGAACCTGCTTCATCAGCCTCGCGCGCAGGTAGGCGGGAGGTTGCGTGTCGGCATGCAGGTTTGCAGCCGACATCAGTACCTTGTGCATTTGATCATAGGTTTCTGCCGACATTTCAGCCAACACCCATTCGCGCTCTTCAAAACTGAGCTCGCTGAAGGGTTTACTCCGGGTGAGGTTTTCAATTCTTTCGTTCATAGATCCAAAATTCCATTTGAGCGCACACCTGACGCAATGCGTGGTGAAGCCTTGATTTTACGGTGCCTTCCGGGCAACCGATAATTTCAGCAATTTCCAATATGGATAATCCTTCCTGATACCGCAGTACAAAACATGTCTGATGCGTTTCTCCCAAGTGGTCGATGCAAATGCGCAGTCGCTGGTCGAACAACTCACGGTCCATTTTTTCAAAAATTTCTTCTTCAACGGTTTCTTCCATCGGCACGGGTGCGGGCGGGCGCCTGAACTCGTTTTTACACAGGTTGTAAGCCAACACATATAACCAGGTGCGGAATGATTTTTCAGGATCGAAATACCCGGCTTTTTCGATTACTTTCAAAAACAGATCCTGGGTAAGGTCTTCAGCCCTGGCAAAATCGCCCTGGAGCATCCGCACAAAAAAGCGATGAATCCGCACACTGTACCGATCGTACAGCGCAGCAAAGGCGCGTTCGTTGCCGTTCGCTACCGCTTGCATCAGCGATTCATCGCTTTCCTGGTCGAAGTTCCTTTTGGCAAAAAACATCCTTATTGTTCGATCACCTCCATAAACACCCGGAATCCGAGGGCCGGGCTTGGGCCTTCATATTTTTGTGTTACCTGAATTTGACCGTAGTACGGAATATCCATCCAGCTACCGCCTTTGCTCAAACCCGGGGTATCCAACATTTCAGCAACATTGCCTGAAATCGAATACAGGTTAAAATCGTTGGGGAAATAAGATGTGACTTTAACGGGAAACATTCCACCGTCGTTTGAAATATCCAGTACGCCGTCATTTTGGGTACAACCTTTACAATTGCTGCAGGCTACCTGATAGTTGCCAAGATAGCACCCTTTTGAATTGCGAACAAAATAGCCGCCCCATGGGTAAATCACCTCCTGTCGGCCTGCACGTGCTGCCAATTCCCATTCCTCGGCGGTTGGCAACCGGAAAATCACCTTTTTGTATTTTTTCTTTTCTGTGCTGTTGTTGTACACCTGGGTAATCCACTGGCAATAGCGCCGTGCAGCTTCATGGCTGATATTTTGTACGGGAAAATCAGGGCCGTCGGGGTGGCCGTGCGGAAACAATTGCATTTGATTCAGGTTCAATGCGCGCAGGGAATCGGGCAACAGGGAAGGCCAGTCTGCTTTACCAACTTTACAAACAGCGATTTGATCGAAGTCTTTATTTTTCAAAAGATCGGTTAAAAACACTTCAAATTCTCCGTTGGTCATTTCTGTTTCAGAAGCGTACAGGTTCCCTTTCACCTTTTTCATTCGTTTCTCCAGGCTTTTGATCGAAATGGCGGAAACCAGCGCAGCGTTCGGATTACCTGTGTTGAAATAGGTCAGAACTTCCGCCTCTTTCCCGCCGGCACGCGCAACTTTCAAAGATAGATTTTCGAGGTTGGAAGCTTTTTCGGTTTCGCCGGCGCTGAGGTAATGGCGATGCAGCAATAAAAATGCCGGCAGGTAATTCAAATTGGCTTTCGCCAGGGTAGCAGGTTCGGGTTCGGGTTGTAATTCCAATTCGAGGTAATCCGTGTGAAAACGGTTTTCATAATTTAACCGAAGCATTGCCAGGTTATCAAAGGGGATACTGCTGAATTTCAGGGTAAGGCCGGTGAGATACAGTTTTTCACGATCGGCCTGCAAGCGACTTTTATCCAGCATACTGCCCAGGTAAACCGGCCGACCTGTATTGGCAGGCAGCAGTAACTGCTTCAGAAAAACGGCCAGGGAGGTGTCGAGCGACATCCAACCCAACTGTTCCGACTGAATGAGGTGATTGCGGTACGAAGGATGATCGGCAAGTTGCAAATTGATGATGCGTACATCGGGTCGAACGCCGAGCGCGTATTGAAGCATCATAGCCGGATAGGTGTCGCTTTCCTGCTGCGTGATCAACAACGCATTGTCTTCCACCGACATCAAGGCGTTGTAATTCCAGTTGAGCAATCCGGGGGAGTAGTGGCCGTCGGCATGCCATTCCCTGCAAATAACGGCAACCGCCTGCCTGTCGCCTGCAAGTTCGGCTTCACGCAACCTGGCGATAAAATCTGATTCGGTGGCAGCCGCCAACCAGCATGGAACGAGGTGTACTAAAAACAAGAGAAATACTTTCATAGCTGAATTCATTTTCTCTGTTTACACGCAGGTTGAAGATTCGTTCAACTTTCCGGCAAGTTTTTTAAAAAACCGTTCAGAACCATAAAAAAAAGCCGCAAAGGTTACCGGTGCGCAGTGCCTTCGTTCAGACGACACACCTGGAAACCTTTGCGGCTGTATTAAACCCCAACGGATTTATAGTGAATGCAGAGTGGTTTTGAATGTAACCTGTCATACTGAGCGCTGTTAATCAACGCTTTAGCCGAAGGCTGTTTTCATAACCAAGCAGCGCGAAGTATATTTCAGGCAATATGTTTTTGATACGCAGCGGCGTCCATCAGTCCGTTCAAATCGGCTAAATCGGCAACTTCAACCTTAACGATCCAGCCGGCGCCGTATGGGTCGCTGTTCACCAGTGAAGGATCGCCGGAATCGCCCACTTCGCTGTTGAATTCCAAAATTTTCGCTTTCACCGGCAAAAACAGATCAGAGGTGGTTTTCACCGCTTCCACCGTACCGAAAATAGCTCCGGCATCAACGGTTGACCCAACCGTATCCACTTCGATATAAACCAATTCTCCCAATTCTCCCTGTGCATAATCGGTAATTCCCACATAAGCAACATTGCCGCTTTCAACGCGGATCCACTCATGATCTTCAGAATACTTGCAGTTGGCTGGAACGTTCATTTCTTGATACTTTATTTAAAATGATGAAATTAGGTTATACTTTGCGCTGTTTGGTTATGAAAACAGCCTCCAGCTAAAGCGTTGATTAACAGCGCTCAGTATGACAGGTTGCATTCAAACCCATTCTGTGTTCACTTTGGAACATGTTTGACCGTACAAACGGCTGAAATCAGACAGCCGGGCAAATGTAGCAGTTTTGACCTTTTGAAAAAAGAAATGTCGAGCTAACTTGTTTGTGATATACAGCACTTGTCGCACTGCCGATTAATCCGGTATATTTGCCCACATTACTTGCCATTCATTTCGAACCCATTCCTCATGTATTCTCCCGACGAGCAACGACGTCTTTTCTCTCTTTCCAAAGAATTGCTTTTTTCCCCGCAAGCCGACCTGTTTTCCGAACCTTCCGCCGAGCGCGCCGAAGATTTACGCCAGGTATTGCTCTACCACGAGTGGCGGTATTACGTGCAAAACGACCCGGTTATCAGCGATTTTGAATACGATCAGCTCTACAAACAACTGGAAGCGATCGAAAGGCAATTCCCCGACCTGATTTCGTCCGACAGCCCCACCCAACGCGTTGGAAAAGACCTGGTGGAAAATGCAGCCCAGGTTCAACACCTGACGCCCATGCTTTCGCTCGACAACTCCTACGACGCCGAGGACCTCCAGGATTTTGATGAATCGGTAAAAAAATTGTGCAAACTGGACGCCGACACGGATATTGAATATTGTGTAGAACCCAAATACGATGGCGGCACCATTGTGCTGGTATACGAAAACGACCGGCTCGTGCGCGCAGCCACGCGCGGGAACGGGTACGTGGGCGATGAAATCACTGCCAATATGCGCACCCTGCGCACGGTGCCGCTCAAAGCCGCTTTTTCCCAAAAAGGGATAACGAAAGTCGAGCTGCGCGGCGAAGCGCTCATCCGGAAGGACATTTTTGAAAAAATCAACGCCGCCAGGCAGGAAGCAGGAGAAACGGTGTTTGCCAACCCACGCAATGCCGCTACCGGAGGTTTGCGTATGAAAGACCCGAAAGAAGCCGCCGAGCGCAGTTTGGAAGCGTTTATTTACCAACTTGGGTATGCGGTGGATGCAAACGGCGCCGACGTATTGGGTAAATTCAACAGCCACGATGAAAGCATCCATCTGCTCGAATCGCTTTCTTTCAAAACACCGCTGGCAAAAACCGGCGTTCAGCAACATTTACCGGCCACCAAAACCTGCAAAAACATCCGGGAAGTGATTGAATTTTGCCAGGCATGGCAAGATTACCGCGACGAATACCCCTACGAACTGGACGGCATGGTGGTAAAAGTGAACAGCCTGGAATTGCAGGAAAAATGCGGTTTCACCAGTCACCACCCGCGTTGGGCCATTGCCTTCAAATTTAAGGCCCGGCAAGCCACCACCCGCCTGCGCGATGTAGAATTTCAGGTAGGCAAAACAGGCGCCGTAACGCCCGTCGCCAAGCTGGAACCCGTTCCACTGGCCGGCGTAACGGTGCAAAACGTAAGTTTGCACAACGAGGAGTTCATCCGTTCCAAAGACATCCGCATTGGCGATCAGGTGTTGGTGGAGCGCGCCGGGGATGTGATACCGTATATTGTTAAAAGTTTGACTGAACTGCGCACAGGCGCCGAAAAACCTGTCGAATACCCGAAAAACTGCCCTGTTTGCCAATCCGTGCTGGTCAAGCCCGATGATGAAGCCGTGTGGCGCTGTGAAAACGCCGGCTGTGAAGCCCAGGTGATGGCGCGTATGATTTTTCATACCTCCAAAGCTGCGATGGATATTGAAGGCATGGGTGAAAGCACCATCGAACGATTTTACAAACTCGGCTGGTTGCACACCATCGCGGATATCTACCGGCTCGACTACGACCAAATCGCCAAACTCGAAGGTTTCGGCGAAAAATCGGCCGCCAACCTCATGGCGGCGGTGGAAAAAGCCAAACAAAACCCTATTCAACGGCTGTTGCATTCCCTGAGCATCCACCACCTGGGGCAAAAAGCCGGCAAGCTGCTGGCTGCCGAGGTGAACCACGTGCTCGATCTCAAAGACTGGGATCTGGAGCGATACCAGCTCATCAAAGATGTCGGCCCGGTGTTGGCCCGCAATGTGTTCAACTTTTTCCAAAACGAGCAAAACCTCGAGCTGCTTCGAACGATGGAAAGCCTGGGGGTTAACATGCACCAAACAGCTGAGGATAAAAAAGCTGAATTGAATGCCGATGGGCCGCTTTTTGGTAAAACTATTTTGTTTACCGGAACGCTTTCCCAAATGACCCGTGAAGAAGCCGAAAAAACAGCCACCGCCGCAGGCGCGAGCATCGCAAGCGGTGTAAGCAAACACCTGAGTATCCTGGTGGTGGGTGAAAAAGCCGGCTCGAAACTCAAAAAAGCCCAAGCGTTAGGAACTGTGGAGATATGGAATGAGCAGGAATTTATAGAAAAAACCACCTGACCCTCTCGCAAAGACGCAAAGACGCAAAGGGAAGGCTTCGCTTTCAAAGGGCTTTGCCCTTTATCAATTTTTTTGCATTTGTGCGGGATGCCACCTTTTTCACCCGCATTTTTATGAAAAGGCCGGATGTGGTCTTGAAACCCAAGGTGTCGCCCAAAGGCTCAGAAGGGCGAAGCCCACAAAGAAGGCGAAGCCTTCCCTTTGCGTCTTCGCGCCTTGGCGAGACTAAAAACAAAAAAGGCCATTCTTGCGAATGACCTTTTTGAGTGGGCACAGAAGGACTCGAACCTCCGACTTGCTGCTTGTAAGGCAGCCACTCTGAACCAACTGAGTTATGCGCCCTTTGCGTTTAGCGGGTGCAAATGTATGGCGACCCATTCTAGGTTTCCAAATTTTTTTTCAATTTTTTTTCAGCCACTATCGGAACGTAAACTTTCCCGACTTCAACACGGTTCCGTCTGTTGCATCTTCGATGGTAAAATAATACAATCCGGCTCCCTGCTGAACCAGGATGTGTTGATCATAATCCAGGCGTTCATGTAGCTTGCGCAGGGCGGTTTTTTGGGTAAGCAGCGGTTGTGCATCGCGGTTGTTGAATACCGTTAGTATGAGTTCAGCTTCATCCCGATCAGCGTACCAGGCTCCTTTGAAATGCACACGGTTGACTTTTGAAATCGACCATACAGCGGCGGGCAGCGGACTGCTTAGCGCGAATGAATCCGTAGTTGCGCTCCGAAGTTGGCTGTTGATTTGTGCCTCCCAGGCCGCATTAGGCGTGAATTTGGAAGCATCTGCCAATGGTTTTGGGGGCTCGGGGGCATCTTTTGAATCCTGGGGAGGTTCATTGGCAGGTTGTTCAGCAGGTTGTGGGTTTTGAGCAGGCAAATCGGGAGTTGATGAAGGGAAAATCCAATAGATTGCCACCCCAACCGATAATGCCAACAATACCCAAAAAGGCCACCTGTTAGTAGGTGGTTTTTGGTATTTTGATTCTTCCTGCTGCAACATTTTTTTTAACTCCAGCATATCCTTATGCTCCAGTTCTGCAAAAAGTGCGCGATGGAAACGAAGCTCCTCGGCAAACTGCGTGTCGGAATTAACCCGGCGCTCCAATTCCTGCCGCTGTTGAGCCGTGAGCAAGCCCAACAGGTAATTTTTAATTAAAAACGTATCCTGATCGAGCATGATTATAATTCAATGAATGACTTGTTACCCGATGCGGCAAACATATCCCTGAGTTTCTGAATGCACCTCATCTTGGTTACACGCGTCACCTCGTCAGAGGAATAGCCCATTTTCTGGGTGATTTTTTCAATGGTAATGTTCTGGTAATAAAACATTTTGATAATGAGCAGGCAGTTTTCGCTGAGTTTGGTCAGGCGCTCCCTTATAAAAAGCCTCTCAGCGTGCTCCAATGGTTCTTCTGCATGCTCTTGTGGAAAATCGAGCATGTGAATAAACGACTCGTCGGCGGGGTCGAAAGAAATTTCGCGGGCGGCGGCATGTTTCCTTCGCAACAGCAGGTTTTTGGCTATTCCAATGATATACGGCATTGCTCCATTGGGCAGTTCCTGGATTTTTCCTTTTTGCAGGTTGAGAAAAAAGATCACCATGGCATCCTGGTAAATGTCGGCAATTTCGCTGGGGGAAACATTGATCTTTTTCTGGACAAAGGCAAAAAAATCGCTTCGGTGGGCGTGGTACAACTCACGCAAAGCCGACGATTCGCCGGCCATTAACTGATGAAGGCAGCTTACATGTGTCATTGCGGAAGGTTGTTTTTTAAGGTTATACTTCGCGCTGTATATCAGACGGTGTGGTGAAAGGCAAGCAAAAATACCTTGAAATGCCCTGAAATAAAAATTTATAAAAAAAATCCTTGACCATTTGTTTACGCCGGCATTTGAGGAATGATATCTGGATGGCAAACTACAAATCACTCAAGCCATCACTGTATGAAAAAACAATTTCTCCTGATCGGGTGCCTCCTGGCAGCTCACGCCGTTTTGGCCCAACATCAGATCCTCCTTTCTGTTGTGAGCGCAAGCGGCTTTGAAGGCTCCGCCGGCAACCTTCGGTTTTCTTCCACCACCGGCGAAACCGTCATTTTCACCGCCACCAACAATGTACAAACGCTTACCCAGGGCTACCACCAGGATCAAAGCGTTTTGATCTCGGTCGACGCCCTTGAACCGGCTGCCGACAGCGGATTCCGGGTGTTCCCCAACCCTACCGCCGGACTGGTAAACGTAGCATCGGAAACGCCGTTTCAAGCCGGCGGCCAGGTGCTGGTGTTCGACCAAAGCGGCCGATTGGTGTCGCAATCCGAGCTGGTGAAAGGCCAGGTTTCCCAAACATTCGACTTCACCCTGCTTCCTCAAGGGGCGTATACGCTGTTCCTGCGCGCACAGGAGCGCCAGGTTTCTTTTAAAATGATCAAACACAACCGTTAAAATCAACATGAAAAAGTTTCTCCTTTCCGCCTTTTTAGTAACGATTTGTGCGTTTTTGGCGCACGCCCAACAAACCCCACCCCGCTTCAATTACCAGGCTGCCGTGCGCAACGCCTCCGGAGCGCCCATCGTCAACCAACTCGTTTCGCTTCAGATCAGTATCAACGACGGCTCGCCCAACGGCCAAAGCCAGTACACCGAGCGCCATATCCTCAGCACCAACGATTTTGGTTTGGTGAACCTGCAAATCGGCGCAGGACAGGTGCAATCCGGCAGTTTTAGCAACATCACCTGGGGAGGGGCTTCCAAATGGCTGAAAATCGATATCGACCCCAATGCAGGTACCAATTTTAGTCCGCTCGGCGCCTCTGAAATGGTGTCGGTACCCTACGCCCTGTATGCCCAAAACGCCGGAAATAACTCCTCTACGCTTGATCAACTTAGCGACGTGAACACCAGCGGCGTTCAAACCGGGCAGGTATTGCAATGGAATGGAAGTGCGTGGGTTGCGGCAACGGCTGTAGGGCAACAAGGACCGCAGGGGCCAGCGGGACCGCAGGGGGCAACTGGGCCACAGGGACCGACAGGACTGCAAGGTGCAACGGGACCACAAGGACCAGCAGGGCCGCAAGGGGCAACGGGACCACAGGGACCGGCAGGAACCTACACCCCAGGAAATGGCATTTCCATCAACAACGGCGTCATATCAAACACGGGCGATCTTGATGGCGACAATGAAATTCAACAATTGAGCATTTCAGGCAGCCAGATTACCCTTTCGAACGGCGGCGGTACCATTCAATTGCCTCCGAATTCAGGTACCGATTCCCAAACTTTATCCATTAACGGAAACAACCTCAGCATCAGCAACGGCAACTCGGTAACCTTGCCCGCCGGCCCCCAAGGGCCAACCGGCCCGCAAGGCCCCCAAGGCCCGGCCGGCCCTCCAGGATCATACACGGCTGGAAGCGGAATTTCTATCAACAATGGCGTCATTTCCAATACAGGGGATGGGGACAACAGTGCAAGCAACGAAATTCAACAGTTGAGCCTTTCCGGAAACCAGATCAACCTCTCGAACGGTGGTGGCACCATCACCTTGCCCACCGCTCCTACCTACACCGCCGGGCCGGGCATCAGCATCAACGGAAGCAACGTGATCAGCAATACCGGCGACAACAATCCAAGCGACGACATCACCAACTCTACTTCTGCAGGAGGCGACTTGTCCGGTTTTTACCCAACACCGCAAATCGCTCCAAATGCAGTCAATTCCGCTAAAATTGCCGACGGTTCAATTGTTGCCGCTGACCTCGCTCCAGGCACAGTTCCGCGGCTGATCAACGACCTGGATGACGTAAATACGGGCGGCGTTTCAAACAACCAGGTACTGAAATGGAACGGAAGTGCCTGGCTGCCGGCTGCCGACAACAACACACAATACACAGCGGGAAGCGGTATTAATATCAATGGCACCGAAATCAGCGCTGTCGATGCTTCAAGCAACAATGAATTGCAAACCTTGTCGCTCAGCGGTCAGCAACTCAGCATTTCAAACGGTAATAGCGTGAATTTGCCTGCCGATGGCGATGGAAGTGCCACCAACGAAATTCAAACCTTATCGCTTAGCGGCCAACAACTCAGCCTTTCAAACGGCGGAGGATCCGTGACCTTGCCAACCGGAAATAACCTGTTCACTGCCAACGGGAATAACATTTACAACAACAACGCAGGCAGTGTGGGAATCGGTACCGATTCGCCCATTGCGAAGTTGCAAGTATCCAACAACTCAACGTCGCTCGATGCCATCGGGGTGTTCGGTGGCGACCACGCATATGCCCTGCACCTCGACCCTAATGAAGCCACGGCAGCGGTAGGTATTCATCCGATCGGCTTTGAAACAAAAGGTTTGGAGATCGCTACGGTCAATGGCACCGCCATCGAATCGTCGACCGGCAACGGCATCGGGCTCGATATTTCCAACTCCTCCATTTATTTCACCACACCAACGGTGAGGATCAATAACTATGGTACGGCACGCACTCCCGGATTACAAATTGAAACCCATAATTTCCAGAATGAAGATCCGATCATTCGTGCAAGACATAGGGCAGGCATTGCCGCTCTTCAACTGACAAGCCATGTCAACAGCCCTTCAAAAATAATTCTAGACAATGACAACGGCTTTGAACCGGGATGGTGGGAACTGGAAGCCGACGGGCAAAATAACCTCATGTTGTTTTCACATTACCGTTTAAATACAGGCGGTGGTATTACATCCAAGTTTCCATTATCACTGACACCCAACTACATGGGAGTGAATGAATCGGAACCACAACACCGGGTCGACGTTGATGGAATTGTACGCGCCCAGGTTGGTTTTGAAAGCAGTATGTGGGGGCTTTTGTGGGATGCAGTTATTACCAGAAACACCCTTGGCGCAGGCCATGTTGATTTACAAAATCCTGCCGGATTTGGTTCGAACGTCCGGTTAACGACGGTAGCATCGAGCGCCAACAAAGGCGCTATGGCCGTTTATAGTTCCGGCACCTTGAAAGCCCAGGTGTATGTGGATGGCAGCAACAACGGCGTCGTATTCGCCAACATCAAAAATTTCCGGATGGATCATCCGAAAGACCCACAAAAAGAGATCTGGTATGCCTGCATTGAAGGTCCGGAAGCGGCAGCCTATGAACGCGGTACGGCACGATTAGAAAACGGCATGGCACACATCCGTTTTTCCGAACACTTCGAAAACGTGATCAATCCGCAAAGCATGACGGTCATGCTCACCCCCATGTCGGCCGATTCAAAAGGCCTGGCCGTAATTGAAAAAACGCCTGAAGGGTTTGTGGTGAAGGAAATGTTTCAGGGCGATGGGAACTACCAGTTCGACGGGGAAGTAAAAGCCGTCCGGAAAGGGTATGAAAACTACCAACCGGTTCGCGACAAAAAAGACGTGGAAGCAATTCTGCCGGCCCAGTTGGAGGCCCGGCGGGAGGATTAAATATTAAAAACCATGATTTCAATAATGAAAAAATTGCTTTTCTTTTTGGTGTTGTTTTGCCTTGGGTTTGTCCAGTTACAAGCCCAACAAACACCATCCCGCTTCAATTACCAGGCTGCTGTGCGCAACGCCTCCGGAGCGCCTATCGTCAACCAACTCGTTTCGCTTCAGATCAGTGTCAACGATGGCTCGCCCAACGGCCCAAGCCAATACACAGAACGCCATATCCTAAGCACCAACGATTATGGGTTGGTGAACCTGCAAATTGGAGCTGGACAGGTACAATCCGGCGACTTCAACAGCATCACCTGGGGAGGGGCTTCCAAATGGCTGAAAATCGATATCGACCCCAATGCAGGCGCCAATTTTATTCCGCTCGGCGCTGCTGAATTGGTGTCGGTACCCTACGCCCTGTATGCCCAAAACGCCGGCAACAGTTCCTCCACCCTCGATCAGCTCAGCGACGTGAATACGAGTGGCGTTCAAACGGGGCAAGTGCTGCAATGGAATGGCAGTGCGTGGGTAGCAGCAACGGCCGTAGGGCCTCAAGGCCCGCAAGGAGCTACCGGTCCGCAAGGCCCGGCTGGGCCACAAGGAACGCAAGGGCCTCCAGGACTCACCGGAGCTGATGGCCAGCAAGGTATACAAGGCCCGCAAGGTCCAGCAGGACCACAAGGAGCTCAAGGGCCTCCGGGGCTACCCGGAGCAGATGGCGCACAAGGTGCAACCGGTCCGCAAGGCCCGGCTGGACCGCAAGGCATACAAGGGCCTCCCGGCCCCGCAGCCCCGGAAAGCGGCTGGACCGACGGCGCCTCGATTACGACCACCAACAACTCAAAAAAAGTAGGCATTGGCACAACGGCGCCCACCCAAAAATTTCAATTGCACGACAACGACAATTCCGCTACCTGGTTCCAGATATCGAACGGCTGGAATGGCGCAGGCGCCGGTGATGGCGCGTTTTTCGGACTAATTAATCAGGACATTAAAATTGAAAACTGCGAAGCAGGTAAAATCACCCTGGGCACCTGTACGACTCCCGATCAACTGGTTTTGAACAACAACGGCGCCCTTGAAGTGAACGGCCCGCTGAAAATTACCGGCGGTTCACCCGGCTCAGGAAAGGTGCTCACCAGTGATGCAACAGGCAATGCCACCTGGAGCGATGCACCTGCAACCGGCGGCGGCTGGACGGACAACACAGCGCTGACTACCACCTCCAATTCCAAAAAAGTAGGTATCGGCACCACAGATCCACAACAAAAAATACACCTGCATGACCCCGATCAATCAAGTGTATGGCTGCAAATGACTAACGGCGGCAACGGGGCAGGCTTCGCAGACGGTGCTTTTGTCGGACTGATCAACAAGGATATTAAAATTGAAAACTGCGAGGACGGGAAGATAACCCTGGGCTCGTGTGCCGAACCCGATCAGGTGGTAATTGACCATGACGGAAGGGTTGGTATAGGGGCTCCGGATCCAAGCACGCTTTTGCATTTGAAATCGGAAGGCGCATATCTTTCGCCGGCGCCATTTTATAGTTCACAGTATGTCACAGATGTACCTGTTTACATTGAACATGCCGGCCAGGCGCCCAATTCAAATACTGCAGGATTCTTGGTATATGTCAAAAGCAATCCGAATGGCGATTGGATATATGAAAACTCCGGAGGACAAATTTTTTTAGATGCCCAGGAAGCAAGCCCTAATACCAATAATATGGGTTTAGTTGTGGAGTGTACGGCGGATCAGGGCAATTTCACATGTACAGGATTTACTGCAAAGGGATCCGGTGGAAGTTCTAACTATGGTATAACTGCATACGCGGAGGGCGACAACTCCCAAAACAATTCGGCTATTTATGCAATAGTTGAGGGGACAAATGTTGATAATTTAACCGGTGTTACTGGTGCTGTTTATGGAATTGCAAACAATTTTGCTATAGGAATCAGAGGTTATGTTGAAACCAGCGCTCCCGCACATCATTATGCCGGTTATTTCACGGGTAAAACACACATACAAGGCACCCTCTCCAAAAGCGGCGGCAGTTTTAAAATCGACCACCCACAAGACCCCGCAAACAAGTACTTGCAACACAGTTTTGTGGAAAGCCCGGATATGATGAATGTGTACAACGGAAATATCTTAACAGACGAAGCTGGCTCGGCTACCATTGAGCTGCCAGATTACTTTGAAACCCTCAACCGTGACTTCCGCTACCAACTCACCTGTATCGGGCAATTCGCTCAGGCTATTGTAGCAGAAGAAATCAAGGGCAACAGGTTTTCCATAAAAACGGATAAACCTAATGTAAAAGTCAGTTGGCAAGTCACAGGTATTCGCCACGACCCCTGGGCCGAGCGCAACCGCATTGTACCCGAACTGGAAAAAACCGGCCATGAAAAAGGCAAATACCTGCAACCGGATCTATACGGCCTGCCCGAAGATTTGCAAATGCATCCTCCCGCTAAAAATTTTGAACCAAAATAACTAAACTTTCATAATGAACAAAACACTTCTCTTTCCGCTGCTCTGCCTGATGGCAATTGCCACCTTACACGCACAACAAACCCCCACCCGCTTCAATTACCAGGCTGCCGTGCGCAACGCCTCCGGAGCGCCCATCGTCAACCAGCTTGTTTCCCTTCAGATCAGCATCAACGACGGATCCCCCAACGGCCAAAGCCAGTACACCGAGCGCCATATCCTCAGCACCAACGATTTTGGTTTGGTGAACCTGCAAATCGGTGCAGGACAGGTGCAATCCGGCAGTTTTAGCAACATCACCTGGGGAGGGGCTTCCAAATGGCTGAAAATCGACATCGACCCCAACGCAGGAACCAATTTTATTCCGCTCGGCGCAGCCGAACTGGTGTCGGTACCCTACGCCCTGTATGCCCAAAACGCCGGCAATAGCTCCTCCACACTCGATCAGCTCAGCGACGTGAACACCAGCGGTGTGCAAACAGGACAGGTGCTTCAGTGGAATGGAAGCCAATGGGTAGCAGCGACGGCGACCGGCCCGGCTGGCCCGCAAGGCCCAACCGGCCCACAGGGGACTCAGGGCCCTCCCGGTCCGGCAGGCCCTGATGGCGGCTGGACAGACGGAGCCTCGATTACTACGACAAACAACTCAAAAAAAGTAGGCATCGGCACGGCCACCCCTACCCAAAAATTTCAATTGCACGACAACGACAACTCCGCTACCTGGTTCCAAATTACCAACGGCAGCAACGGAGCAGGCGCTAGCGATGGCGCTTTTATCGGAATGATTAACACCGATATCAAAATAGAAAACTGCGAAGCAGGTAAAATTACGCTGGGTACCTGTACCGATCCGGACCAATTGGTGATTAAAAATGACGGTCGGGTTGGTATCGGAACTCCGGATCCAAGCACGCTTTTGCATTTGAAATCGGAAGGCAATTATATTATACAGGATCCAATACTTGGCCCATTGTTTAACTATAACACAGATTCACCTGTTTACCTAGAACATGCCAGTCAGGTGCCTAATGCAAATTCTTCAGGATTCATAGTTTATGTCAAAAGCAATCCGAATGGCGATTGGTTGAATGATAACAAAGGAGGAAGAATTATTTTAGATGCACGAGAAGCAATCCCTTTTTCTTTTAATCAAGGGTTATCTGTGGAATGTATGGCAGATCAGGGAGAATTCACTTGTTCGGGAATTTACACAAAGGCATCCGGAGGAAATACGAACAGAGGCATATATACAGTCGGGAGTGGCGATAATGCCTCTTCCAATACGGCGCTTTCAGCAGCAGTTAGTGGAACAAATGTTGATTATTTATATGCCGTTCATGGCTCTATTGATGGAACAGCAAACAACTTTGCTTACGCAATCAGAGGTGCTTCTGGCGGACAAGGCTCCGCAAATCATTATGCTGGTTATTTCGAGGGCAAAACCCACGTACAAGGCACCCTCTCCAAAAGCGGCGGCAGTTTTAAGATCGACCACCCGCAAGACCCTGCCAACAAATACCTGCAGCACAGTTTTGTAGAAAGTCCCGACATGATGAATGTCTATAACGGCAATATCGTAACAGACGGAACCGGCTCCGCAGTAGTAGAATTACCCGCTTATTTTGAAACACTCAACCGAGACTTCCGGTATCAACTCACCTGCATTGGGCAATTTGCTCAGGTCATTGTCGCGGAAAAAATAAAAAACAATCAATTTACAATTAAAACGGACAAACCCAGCGTAGAAGTCAGTTGGCAGGTTACTGGTATCCGCCACGACCCCTGGGCTGAAAGAAACAGGATTGAACCGGAGTTGGAAAAAGTAGGCTAGGAAAAAGGGAAGTACCTGGAGCCGACACTTTATGGTCAGTCGGATGAACTAATGATGCATGCTCCACCGAAACAGGATGAAGAATATCTGAACAGACTGCATCGAGACAATCCCAAATAATGACTGACTATAACCATTTCGGAAACAGTGATTGATTATCAATGAATAACCTCGTGTAATTTCACGACCTCCGAAAACAACTTCCCACAATTCAAACTCCCAATAAAACGATGGGTATTTTTCTGTTAAGTTCCTTCAGCGAATTTTGGTACTGTTGTCCGGAAACCGACACCGCCCCCAACCTGCCCATCATTATCCTGGGCGCAATCCTTGGCGTTGCCCTGGCCGGCTTGCTCGGCTGGGGCA
>JAEUUR010000507.1 GCA_016787465.1 Saprospiraceae bacterium
GAACTACGATCACCCCGATGGACTTTCACTCACCGAACTCAACCGCCGTCTGCCGCAACACCGACTGATACTCCTGGGCGATGCGCACGGACTTATTGATAACAACGACACGAGCCTGCCGGCCTTGCGCTCCGACCTGGCAGCTGCCCTGCGCCGCTGGCCCCGCAGGGTGGTGCTTACGCCCGAGCCAGTCAATGGCTGGCAATTTCAGGAAAAACTCCTGCACAAACTTTTCCTGATCTTCCCGGCTGATACCGAAGGCATTCTCTCCGGATTCGATTTGCTCGACCGGACGGAAGAATATGACCCGGGCAGCTACGACCGCTGGGAGGCGCTACTGCAAACCACGCACCGCGAACCTACCCACCGGTATATCAACTGGTCGGGCGCCCAGGCGCATTTTGACTACCTCGATGCCGTCGATGCGGCGCATGGACACGTGAAAGGAAAAAGCCTGAAAGAATGGCTTTGCGCCCTGGCGGTGAGTCCCCAGCCTGATTGGGCACTGACCATCGCCCTGGGCCGCGCCATCGGAGCAGAGGTGACACACGATCGACTGCTGGCGCTCACCCGCATTCCGTGGCTTGGCGCCAACAAACAGGACATCTCTCTGCGTCTGGAATTGTTGAGTCATCTAAGCGAAGCCGATGAAAAAATTGCCCGGGAAACCTTTGCCAGGGAGTTAGAGGCAGTGCGTGAACAAACCCAAAACGGATTCGCGGAAGCAGAACGCCGCGCCCATGCCGCCGTACAACAATTTGCCCTCGACCCGTTCAACCCCGAGCATCAAAAATTGCTCGGCGACCTGAAAAGGATCGGATTGCTCACCGGAAGCCACAAGGCCGAAGTACAACACATCTTTGAAAACAAGGTGACGCCGGTGTTGAAGCCTCGCCAAAAAGAAGTATTCGAATGGATTGAACGGCCTGCGGAAAAACCGGCCTGGACGATGAACCTGATTCTGGCCATTTTCTGTGGGGTACTTGGATTGGCTTTGACCCTGGCTTGCGGTATAGTTGACCGCCAGGCGTGGTTGCGCGGGCCGGTTACGAGCTTGAATGAAAACGAAACCGTATGGTACAAAACTAAACCCTACAACGATGAAGCGCTGAGGTTGAATAACGAAGGCGTGCAATTGTGGGAAGAGATCGACAGCCTAAAACGTGAGTTATTGGTAGAACCTGAAGCCAAAGAATTGAGGGTTTTGCAAATTTTGGACCGTACTGATCGTGCCGACTCTTTGTTTCAGGCAGCCGATTCGATCAGGGCGCTCAATGGAAACAGGTACCAACTCGCGCAGGAAAATAAAATCCTGGGCCAATTCAACAGGGCTGCATACAACTTCAATTGTCATCTTGATGGCCTCCTGAATGCCGATAGTCTGGAGAGTATCCAAACTGCCTTTGCCGTTTTGATTCCCGGGAAATCTAAAAAGTCGGTGGTTGGCCGGGTGGATATACAGCTAAATGCCAGACATGGCTTTGGTTTGTCGACATTTTACATGAAAGAATACACTCGTGCTATTGCTAACTATGAGACTTTGTTGCAGCTCACCGACAGTTTGTATTTCGATACATTGCGGGCCAACATGCCTGTGAATTTGCAAACGCTCCTTCAAGGTCAAGGTTTGATCGGAAATGTATCCTATTGGCTCAGTGTCATCGTCATTGATCAGCAGCGAAACCGCGCCGAAGCGAGAATTCAGGTGCTGCTTGAAGGAAAAGAAAACCTGCGCACCGACGGCGGCGGTCGCGCGCGCAGGCAGGTGAGTCTGCCCGCCGGGGCGCCCACCCGCGTACGCGCACGCGTGAACAACCCCGACTACAAGCCCTGGAGCGGCTGGTTGCTGTACCGCAGTAATCCGGATATTCCGGATACGATTTATTTGGCGCCGAAGGAGCAGGTCACGCCTCCGGTTGATCCGGAACCTGTTAATCCGGAACCTGGAATTCAGGACAAACCGCCGGTAACCCTGCCCGACAAGTCCTATTTTACCCAAGCACTGGAAGGCTTTCCATATGATGACTCCTTGTATGCGCATATTGGGGAGGCGGTGAGAATGATCAATGTACTTGATGTTAAAAACCCTATAACAATTAAAGGCTTGCAAGAACCTTATACTGTCGGTGTCACCTCTTCAGGATATTCAATCACAATTTGGGTGAACCCCAACGGAAATCGAGACCGTTATGCCTTACGATTCGGATTGACTGATATGGAATACCTCAAAAGTGATGCATCCTATCTCGAATTGATTCGCCCGGATCGCAAAGCACCCAAGCCACAGCCATCCCTCACCCCGATACTCCCTGAGATGGTGTTGGTGCCGGGAGGAAGGTTTATGATGGGCAGCACTAAAAAGGACAAGGGTGCAGATAAAAATGAAATGCCAGAGCACCCTGTAACATTACCTGATTATTTCATCGGAAAATTTGAAGTGACAAATGAAGAGTTTGTGGTGTTTTTAAATGATGAAGGGAAGAAACAAGAAAATAAGATCGATGAATGGATACCTTTGGAAAACCTGTTAGAGCGTGGCAGTCACCGGATTTACCTTGATGAAGAAGACGGAGATTATTATTATGTAGAAAAAGGTTATGAGAAATTTCCGGTATTAAAGGTATCCTGGAACGGCGCTCAGGCGTATTGCAAATGGCTGAATAGTAAAAGTAAAGGAGGAAAATACCGTTTGCCTTCCGAATCCGAATGGGAATACGCAGCCCGGGGTGGGCCCAAATGGGCTGTTGATAACTTTATATACGCTGGCTCAAATAATTTGGATGAGGTGGGTTGGTATAAGGCTAACAGCGGAGGCCGTGAACACGAAAGAGGAAAACTCAAGGCAAACCAATTAGGGATTTATGATATGAGTGGAAATGTTTACGAATGGTGTGAAGATACCTGGCATGACAATTACAAGGGAGCACCTCAAAACGGTGCAGCAT
>JAEUUR010000509.1 GCA_016787465.1 Saprospiraceae bacterium
TCTCCAGCCCTGTCATGATCTGAACATTGGTTTCTCCGAAGATCGGATTTTTTTCAAGTAAGGCCGCAAAATCACGGGCATCTTTTTCCGTATATTGCAACAATCCGTTGGGGTCGGGTACTCCGATGCTATAAACATACAACGTACCCCGGTCAACAGCTTTATAGTTAATGATCATGGGGTCTTTGACAGATTTATACCCATATTCGTTACCTGCTACAATGCGGATGACGTTCTTTCCGGGAGACAGATTTATTTTTTTTGAAAAATATGTCGTGTATTCCTCATTTATATCAGACTTAATGACCTTCAAAGGCTTCTCATCCATTTTGGCGCCTGAAAAATGAAGGGTGTCTCCATTGAGGATGATTTTGAATCCATCTATTTTAAGTGGTTTGCTGCTTACTGCCAGAGCATTGATTTCGTAAACACTTTGCAGCGTCGTTATTTCTTCGTCAATAGGCGATGACCAATTGACGACCAATGTCAAGCCGGTTCGCGCAGGGGCTTCACTTTTTGTATCGGCTATAGTCGGTGCATCTTTCAACGGCAAGGGTAAACTAAACTCTGTCTCAGCCTCTGCCCCTATACGACTCACAATGCCTTTAACTTCTATCTGATTGGCGATCAGATCGGAAGGGGGCAACAAAGTGATTTCTGTATCCCAAGTCTTTCCAGGAGGTAATGCGGGCAATTCCAACTGCCTGCGTCCGGCGGAGGGTATTCCTTCAGGGAGTTCCCATTGCAAGGTGTATTGAGAAGCAGCAATGGAGCCGGCATTTTTGAAGGTCGCTTTCAGTGTAGCAGCGCTTCCTTTCATCGGCACGCCTCCTTCTTGCGCCGTTTTCCAGTCATAAGACAGCAGTTGAATGACGGCCTGTTCTTTTTCTTTGATGTGAAGAGGAAGCAACAAACGATCAACAGCTTCTCCAGTAGGGGATAGTAAGAGTATGGAAAGTTCAAAAAGCCCCTCCGCGTGCTTTTCATCGGCGAGTAAAGGAATGGTGACGGACACAGTAGCGCCGGGGGGGATTTCTCCCAATTTGACTTCTTCCGGAGCCGTGATGCCGGGAATGTGCTCAACTTTTAATGACCAGCCACGAACTGCGGAGGTATTGGGGTTTTGTACGACGAGTTCCCGCGATCCGCTTTCGCCGGATTGTAAAGTAAAAGGCGTTTTTCTGTCAGGAAGGGCATCGGCTAAAATAAGCGGCAAAATGGACTTCTGATCGGAAGGAGCAGCATTGTTTTTTAAGGCAGCCGGAGCATCCAGTAGAGCAAACCAGAAGTCTAAGTTTGCACTCAACTCACTTCCTGCGTCCCTTGTGCCGCACAGCCATGTCGTGTTGTCATTTTTCATCAATACGCTCAGTGCGCGCTCCTCGTATTTGTTGCTCAAACTACGGCTAAAAGACCTTATTTGTTTTTCGTCATCTGCTTTCCGATCAAAATTTTGATAACGTGTGACAAAAAAATCGGGTTTGGCAGCGGTGGTTTTGGCGGTAATGTCTCCAAACAAATAATACATAGGACCATTTACACGCACCATCTGCGCAGCAAATTCATCTTCTCTGGCTGTGTTTTTGATCAAACGCTGCGTGTTTTTGTCCAGATCGGTATCTATTCGCAAAAAGAAGGCGTTTTGGGTGGTATTGCTCCAGTATGCGCCGGTTATACCCAGCCAGCCCTCTCCGAAGTCGGTGATTTGTCCAATCCGGGCTGCGGGAATATCCGGATACACCACCGCCTTCAGTATGCGCAGTTCGCTGTCCATCTTGAGTACAAAAGGCATCCATTCGTCTTCGCGGTCGGAGAGCCTGCCACCTCCGAAAATATAATAAAATCCATCAATCATTACAGCCCGCACTTCTTTTTCAATAGTCAGTTTTTCCAACTCCGGAATGCCGCGATCAAAAATCTTGTCCTGAATTTTTTCACCTGAGTAGTTCGCTGTACAACCCCAAAAATAGCCTTTTTTGCTGCCGAAAATCGCTAC
>JAEUUR010000526.1 GCA_016787465.1 Saprospiraceae bacterium
TACTTTAAGCTCGTATTGTGTAGCTGAAGTTTTGGTGAGTATGGATGGATCTTGCCTCCGGTTGACGATACTTTCATAAATCGTCGAGGCGGTCCACTTGTCGAGAATAAGCGCTTTGGAAATATCGTCATTAATCCACAACCAGGAATCATGTACGATGGCATTGGCCGGCAGTTCAAATTTAAGAACAACTTCCAATGAATCATTCGCATCGTAGGTGGTGCCACGGGAAGAAAAAGTCAGATATAAACCATACTCCCAATACACGCCGTTTGGCTTGATCGATAAAACTGCTTCTTCAATGGTACCTTGTTGGGTCGACCATGAAAAACGTGGGTCGCCAACGCGCAAACTGTTGATTCCGAACATGGAATAATTTGCAAAAAGCAAGCATAAGAGCACAAATGATCTGGTTATCTTTTTCATAGGTAAAAGTTTGGTTTGCGTTTTTTGTTAATTCGTTATTGACAGAACGATTAGAAATACTGGTTTACTAGCAGGTTTACATGAAAATAATGTCTAATTTTGACAATTCTATTCAATGCAGGGTGGTTTTGAATACTTCCTGTCATACTGAGCGCTGGTTTAGCCTCAGGCTATTTTCAAAGCCAAACAGCGCGAAGTATAGAACTTATTTGAATTATGTGTGGCCGCTATTCATTTGCCCCCAAGCCCAAACAATTGCAGGAAAGCCTGGCTGACCTTCTGTTGCCAGATCAGCTGGAGATCAGTTTTAACATTGCACCCACTCAACAGGCCTATGTGGTTACATCAGAATTGCCGGCAAGGCTGAAAAAAATGGAATGGGGCCTGGTTCCTTCCTGGAGTAAGGATGGCAAAAACAGCGGGAAAATGATCAACGCCCGATCAGAAACGATTGATGAAAAGCCGGCATTCCATGACGCTTTTTTGTCGAGAAGATGCCTGGTGCCTGCCGATAGTTTTTACGAGTGGCGCAAAGAACCCGATGGCCGAAAAACACCATTCAGAATCTTTTTGCGTTCCGAAGAGCTGATGTTTATGGCCGGAATCTGGGAGAGATGGAAACAGGGGAACATCGAAAAATATACCTTTAGTATTTTGACTACCACGCCCAATCAGGAAATGTCGGAGTTGCACAACCGCATGCCTGTTATTCTGGCGGATAAATTTTCTCGATCCAAATGGTTGAAAAATGAACCGATGAAAACACTTTTACCTCTTTTGAATCCAGTGCAGGATCACTCGTTGGTAATGTATGCCGTTTCCGACAAACTCAACAAGGTTAGTGAAAATAAAGCAGAACTACAAATTCCGGTAGAGCCGCCGTTGAGGTTATTTTGATGGCCAAGTCAAATTCTTTTTCTTTGTTCCCAAAAATAAACATGTCAATCGAACAGGCTACACGTTTGCGAAAAACAATCGATCAGGCTAGCATTAAATTAAAACAAATAACAGCTTCGCTTGCCAAGATCAAAGAAACGCCAGACCGATGGTCGAAACAGGAAATTTTAGGCCATTTAATTGATTCAGCTGCCAATAACCATCACAAATTCGTCCGCACAGCAACTGCTCCTGGTGGTCATTTAGAATTTGTAGGATACGCTCAGAATCAATGGGTTGCCGTTCAAAATTATCAGGAAATGAATTGGCCGGAATTAATCGAATTTTGGTACACTTATAACCGCCACCTTGTCCGCCTCATGGAAAACCTGCCTGCAAGCACCCATCTGCATACCATTAGCATCGACCAGCAGGAACCGCTGACTTTGGAATTTATCATGCACGACTACAACGATCACCTGGAACATCATTTGAGTCAAATATTTCATCCATGAAGCATTTTTTAGCTATATTATGCCCATTCGTTTGTTTGTTTCTGACATCTCCAAGCAGTTTGTTAGGCCAATCCACTGGCGTTGGAGCAAAGCCGCCCAAAGGAGTTAAACTTTATTTGGATGGAACGGCAAAAACGCTGCACAAAAACTGGACTTATTGGAAAGGACCTCGATTAGCACAACAAGATCCGGTGAAATGGCCGGTTGTACTCAATCCCAACGGCAAAGGTTCGGCTGTGAGCAGCAACGATCCGGCTTCAGCCGGAGGTGTGTATGGAGCTGCAGACCTTGTAACCAAACAAAACTTTCGCGATTTTAGGGCGCATGTAGAATTCCTTATCCAAAAACCTCACGGAAACAGCGGGGTATATTTACAAAACCGGTATGAAATTCAGGTGTTGGACGGCGACTCCACGGCACACGGTATGGCTGCAATCATTAATGAAAAAAGGGCGCCATATCATTTATACAAGGGTTTGGGACAATGGAATGCCTACGATATCGTTTTCCGGGCAGCAAGGTTCAAAGACGGAAAAATGGTTGAAAAACCGTTGGTGACTTTACACTTTAATGGCGTCAAAATTCATCGGAACCAATCCATCCAAAGAGTATGGGGTGGGGCAAACTCTGGAATAGACGGAGGAAATGATCAGGGGCGCGGCATTACAGATCAACCCGGAGGATTAAAACTTCAGGCTGAAGGACATGATGTGCTTTACAGAAATATATGGATCCAGGAAATGGACTTATCAACTGCTAATACTGACTTGATTGAACCTGGTTTGCCGGCACTTGAAGCAACGCCATATCCGGCCCAGTTGCTCAGGGTGCCATTCACTTCCAGGGAAGATGGAACCAAACGTGAGTTTTTCCTTTATTTACCAAAAGGATTCGATGGCGTTGTGGACAAAAAGTACCCGGTTTTGATGTTTTTACATGGCAATGGCGAACGAGGGAATGGTTTAGACGAATTGGATTATACCCTTATCCACGGCCCATTATATGAAGCTTGGATTCAAAAACGTGACCTGCCCTTTATCATCATTTCGCCACAACTTCCGATGTATGGCATGAACAACGACAGAAACCCATATATCAAAAACCGAACCAGAGCGATCATTCCACAGCGACTTAAGGAAGGAACCCCGCCACGCGATTGGGGTGACAAAACGATTGGCCCACTTTCCGGCACATATCCTTCGGATAGTTTCCCCAACGGCATAAAAACACTTCCTGATGGTTGGCCCCGAATTGAAGAAGATTTGGTTGGGATGATTGAAATGGCGCATGAACGATACCAGGGTGATAAAAACAAAACCTACCTGACCGGATTGAGCTATGGCGGTTTCGGTACCTGGCATTTCGCCTCTACACACCCGCAATACTTCGCCGCCATTGCGCCTGTAGTAGGGTGGGGGCATCCTGATTTTATGAAACCTATCTCTGATGCCCAAATACCTGTTTGGGTATTTTCCGCAGGTTTTGATACGCCGGTACCCAAAAAATATTTTTACGCCGGCTTGAACACACTGAAAGCACTGGGATGTCCCGATCTTCGTTTTACTATTCATGAAGACGCAGGGCATGACGCCTGGAAGAGAATTTACGGCGGTCAGGATTTATACGACTGGCTTTTGTCCAAAACGAAAAAGTAAACTGACAATCCGCCATTAGGAAACAGAAACAGGAAATTAGAAATTGGATGATTACGTTGTAAGTGTAATTTCCAAATTCCTCAATTTCCAATTTTTAATCCCGCTTACACCGCAACCCGGTATCAATGAAAACTTAATTAAAACGACTATGAAACACAGTTCCATCATCATCGCGCTTCTATTCCCTTTCTCTTTGCTGGTAGGTCAAAGTGCTTCTACCACTATTCAAAATGATCCGGCTGCCATTGCTGCGAACCTGCTTTCAGTGTACGATGCTGAAAAAATTTTTGGAGGCCCAGCCGCATTGACCGAGAACACGATCGTACGAAAAAACGATTCTCAACTTTACAAATGCGCTTATGTCGCTCAAGGGCAGGATTTGATGGCAGGCCGACCAAGCGTACTTGATCTTTCTCTGGAAGAGTTTAATGCTGACGGTTCAGCTTCTGTCTTGTTTGGAAACCTGCGCAAGGAGTACGAATCTGAGGCCGGCTTTCAAACTGTATTCAATTTAGGGAGCGAAGCTTTTTTCACCTCCGACAACCAAAACTACTATTACATTCTGATCAGGAAAAACAATAAACTGCTTGGCTTGAGTCTAAAAAAGATTCCAAACAGCGGAGCGTTGGAGTCATTTAAAATGGCGGCAATTTTTTTGAATTCCTTGATTTAGGACAGGTTGAATGGTACGGGTAAATGGGTTTTGTCGGTGAATTGCCAAGCGGCAATATGTGCTGTGAATGGTATCGGGGATAACTATCTTTCGGCCGATTTTTCAAACTCAACCCAATCCTGTTTCCTGCTTTATGAATCGGCTCACTTATTTTTTGATGGCCCTTTGTCTGTTCTCATTGGTTACGGCAAAGGCACAGATTAGTTTTACCAACCAAGCTAATTTACTCACTCCAGCTCAGCATTATAGCGGCGTTGCCATTGCCATTGTTGATGTCAATGGCGATGGCCTGGACGATATTGTTCGCCTGGATCAGGGTAAAAACCTCAACATTCAGTACCAAACAAACCCTGGAGAGCCGTTTACTGCACTGGTGGCCTCTCAAACGCCAATTTCAGGGGAAAGCCAATGGGGCATGTGCACCGGTGATGTCGACAACAATGGATATGTCGATGTGTTGGTCGGCGGCAGGTATGATGGTGTCAAATTTGTGTTAGCCGACCAAACAGGCGCCTCCTATCAAACGACCAACCTGACACAACCTTCCACTTTTGTACAGGGCGTCAATTTTGCGGACATCAACAACGATAGTTTTCTGGATGCATTCGTTTGTCATGATGATGGCGTTGCACGAATTTTTGGCAACAACGGCGACGGTACATTCACGTATCAGCCAATGTGGATCAATCTGGCTACTTTTCCTTCCTCTGATAATTCGGGCAATTACGGCTCAGTTTGGAGCGATGTAGACAACGATGGGGATGTCGACCTCTATATTGCGCACTGCCGGCAAGGGGTAAATAATTCAGCTGACCCAAGGCGAATCAACCAGTTGTTCTGGAATAATGGCGACGGCACCTACACACAAGACACTGCTAATGTGTCGGGATTGCGTATCGGGGCGCAAAGTTGGACCGCTGATTTTGGCGATATCGACAACGATGGCGATTTTGATTGTTTTATCACCAACCATGATGTGTCCAGTCAGATTTTAGAAAACGATGGTTTTGGGCACTTCACTGATATTACGGCTATCTCAGGCATACAAAACGAAATTGGCGGCTCACCCATTCAAGGCGTTTTTCGTGATTTTGACAACGACGGTTATATTGATATTATCGTTGCGGGCAGCGACCAGTATCTTTTCCGAAACAATGGAAATAAAACTTTTTCAGCAGTTTCAGGCTTGTTCAACAACAACGATATGGAATCCTTTGCCATTGGCGATTTGAATGGTGATGGGTTCCAGGATATTTACGCAGGTTATGGACAAATATATACCACCCCGTCAAATATACCGGATGCTATGTGGATCAACGATGGCAATGACAACCACTTTTTGGGATTAAGCTTGCGCGGCAAACAAAGTAACCGCAATGGTGTAGGCGCGAAAGTGACACTGGTGAGCGCTTTAGGCACTCAGGTGCGTGAAGTACGGTCCGGTGAAAGTTATGGCATTAGTAATTCCATGTTGATTCACTTCGGCATGGGACAGGAAACAACAATCGACTCAGTCGTCGTTGATTGGCCTTCCGGAATCAGAGATGTGATCTACCAGCCAACTGTTGATCAATATCTCACATTTGCAGAAGGCGGTTGCTTGGTGCCGCCAATTTTACTGAGTCAAAACGGTTCCACTACCATTTGTACCGGGCAATCTGTTGAATTTTCAGCACCGGATGGATACAGTTACCTATGGTCTACCGGCGATACCACGCAAACAATATCTGCAACTACAGCTGGCAGCTACAATGTTACAGTTACATCGACAGACGGCTGCGATGCCATTTCCAATTCGCTTGTTGTAACGGTTGATCCTGTTGAAATTCCAACCATCTCTGCATCAGGTGAAGCAATTTTCTGTGCCGGAGGGTCCGTTCAACTCAGTTCATCGCCGGCAGCCGCTTATTTGTGGAGCACCGGAGAAACTACCCAAACCATTACTGCGACGCTTGACGGCGCCTATACAGTTTCCGCGCAGGGCCTATGTGCTTTTCACAACTCCGCTCCGTTTCAAGTAACAGTTTTTGCTGAAACACTCCCAGTAGTAACCCAAGATACAGTGGTTGCTGTAGATAGTATGGTTGTATTTGAGGCCGGAGGCAGCCAGATTAACTGGTTTGCAGATGAAACAGGTGGCCAACCAATAGCTTCGGGCTCTCCATTCCAAATTCAAATTTCAGCCCCCACTTCTTATTGGGTATCAAATACAGTAACACATGGCGGCGGCACTGTAAACACCGGAATGATTAACCATCAAGGCTCTAATTTTAGTGATAATAATTACAACGGCGGACTGATTTTTGATTGTTTTGAACCATTTACCTTAATTTCTACTAAAGTGTATGCGAGTCTTGCAGGGGATAGAAAGATTCAACTCAAAAACGCAGACGGCACTGTGATTGCAGAATCAATTGTCTCTATTTCGTCGGGTACAACGGTAATTGATTTAGGGTTTCAGGTGCCTATCGGTACGGACTATTTATT
>JAEUUR010000278.1 GCA_016787465.1 Saprospiraceae bacterium
GTGGTGAGATAAGATTGAACAACCGAATTGCCCGGCTTCAAACCATGCACAAGTTGTTCAGGTACTGGCATGTAGCACATTTGCCCTTTGCGCTGATCATGCTCGTCATCGTGCTGTTGCATACGGGCATAACGCTTGCCTTGGGTTACAAATGGATCTTTTAAAGTCGCTCGTCAGTAAATGGAAGAATTGATCATATACAGTATCGTACTTGGCGTGTGCGCAACCATCGTACTTTATTACATCAAAAGTGTACAAAAGTCATCTCGTAAAGTAGCAGCCAAAATTGAAAAGGCCAAGGAAGAAGGTCTCTTTGAGCCTGTATCTCTGCATCCGGTCATAGACCTTAACACCTGTATCAAAAGCGGTGCGTGTGTAAAAGCATGCCCCGAAAAGGACATTCTGGGTATTTTAAAGGGAGGGGGAACCCTCATCAATGCTTCCAACTGCGTAGGACACGGAGCTTGTTTTCATGCTTGTCCGGTGGAGGCCATCACTTTAGTAATTGGAACAGAGAAGAGAGGCGTTGATTTGCCCCATGTGAGCGAGCATTATGAATCCAATGTAGAGGGCATATATATTGCAGGCGAACTGGGAGGCATGGGATTGATTAAAAACAGTATTGAACAAGGTGTGATGGCGGTTGAAAACATCATCAAAGCCGGCATACCGAAAGGCGACAATGGTTATGATCTGATCATAGTAGGCGCTGGTCCGGCGGGGATTGCCGCAACACTGACTGCGAAAAAAAACGGGCTGAAATTTCTGACCCTGGAACAAGACACACTGGGCGGTACGGTTTTTACCTTTCCAAGATCAAAAATAGTCATGACCTCCCCGGTAGAGCTGCCCTTGTATGGCAAAATGAGATTATACGACACAAGTAAACAAGAGCTGCTCGATATTTGGAACCAAGCGCTCGCGTCTAATGGCATCCAAATACAAGAGCAAACTAAAGTCGAAGCAATTTTGCCTCACGATGGAGGGTTTAATGTATTGACAATCAATGGTGAAGCGTTTTGGACAAAAAACGTATTGTTGGCCATTGGCCGGCGAGGAACTCCGCGCAAGCTGGGCGTACCGGGTGAGATAAGCGAAAAAGTAGCTTATCGCCTGTTGGAACCGGAACAGATTGAAGGCAAAAACGTGTTGGTGGTGGGAGGCGGCGATTCCGCAGTAGAGGCGGCCATGTTGTTGGGGGTTCAAAACAACGTAACACTGTCCTATCGCAACGAAAAACTCAGTCGTATCAAACCCAAAAACCGCGACAACATCATGGCGGCCATAGAAAACGGCCAGGTTCATCCCCGTTTCAATACCAATGTGGTGCGCATTACCTCAGAAAAAGTGTTTCTGTCAGGTGAAGGAATAGACGGAGAATTGGCACTGGACAACGATTTGGTATATATTTTTGCTGGAGGAGAGTTGCCAACTGAGTTTTTGCAGAAAGCGGGCATTGAAATCACCAAACGATTTGGTTATACCATGAAAAAGCATGCCAAATGAACCAACGATTTCCAAATGTCAAGTCGGCAATCATATGCTTTTGGATCGCTATCGGCATGTTGGCTGCATGGATTCCGGCCACATCACAAATTTCGCCAGGCAAATTAAGCAAGGCACACTCGCATTTGGAAGGCGTGGCCAATTGTACTCAATGCCACACTTTGGGGCAGAAGGTTTCTAATGAGAAATGTTTGGCCTGCCATTCAGAAATCAAAAGCAGGGTGGACAAAAAAACGGGCTATCACGCATCCAAAGCCATTGCCGGCAAAGAATGTATCGAGTGCCACAGCGATCATCATGGCGTCAATTTCGACATGGTGCGTTTTGACGAAAAGCAATTTGATCATCAACTGACCGGATACCCGCTCACAGGAGCACACAAAACTACAGATTGCCGGCAATGTCATCGCCCGGATTTTGTGGAAGATCCCAAATTGAAAAAGCGAACAGAGACCTACCTCGGCTTGCAAAAAGCCTGCATCGGGTGCCACGACGACTATCACCAGAGTACCTTGTCCAACCAGTGTGCCAACTGCCATACGACAGAATCTTTCGCTCCGGCCTCAAAATTTGATCACAACAAAAGCAAATTCCAACTGGTGGGCAAACATACAGAAGTGAAATGCGCGCAGTGTCACAAAACCGAAACCCGAAACGGAAAAGAATTTCAGGTTTTTACGGGCGTGCCTTTTGCCAACTGCAACAATTGCCACCAAGACCCACACCAAAACAACCTGGGAAACGATTGTAAACAATGCCATTCGGAGCAGTCGTTTACCTACCTGGCAGGTTTGAAGCGATTCAATCACAGCAAAACGCAGTTTCCGCTCAAGGGGGCGCACCAACAGGTGAATTGTGCCTCTTGTCATAAGCTGGATGCCCCGCCGGCGATCATTTTTCAGGATAGAAAAGGTGTAAAAACCGAGGCCTGCAATACATGTCACAAGGATGCGCACGAAGGAAAATTCGGGCTGCAATGCGCTGATTGTCATAATGAAAAGAGTTTCACACAAATCAATACCGGCGCGTTCAACCACAGCCTTACCAACTTTGCCTTAGAAGGAAAACATCGTCAGGTGGATTGCAGAAAATGCCACACTTCAGACAGTTTTACCGACCCGCTTCCCTACAACACTTGTTCTGCCTGCCATACCGACTATCACCAAGGCGAGTTTGTCGTCAACAACATTGCGCCCGATTGCGCCGATTGCCACACTACCGACGGTTTTCAACTCTCCAACTTTACAATGGAACAGCACGCCCGCACCGCCTTTCCACTCACCGGAGCGCACACCGCAACGCCTTGTTTTGCCTGCCATTTGAAAAACGAAGACAGATGGCGGTTTAGAAACATCGGCACAAGATGCGTGGACTGCCACACGGACGTACATAAGGGGAGTATTTCTGCTTCGTATTACCCCGATCAAAACTGCACCGTATGCCATGCCACTTCTGAATGGAAAAAGATGGG
>JAEUUR010000562.1 GCA_016787465.1 Saprospiraceae bacterium
TGACCTTCATTTGGAAGTACGTTCAACAGCTGTGCACGACGTTGGTTGTAAAACTCAAGTACAAGCTCTGGGTTACGGTTCCATGCTTCGGTTGTAGCAACGTCCTCCACCCGATGATTTTCCCACAAACCATCGCTGTCACGAAAAGTTTTGATGCCGCTTTCGGCAGAGATGCCGGCGCCGGTCAGGACGACAATCTTTTTTTTCATTAAATTTTTACAAACTTGGTTGTCCAGGTACCTGCGCTTTTTTCAAAACGAACAAAGTAATTGCCGGCAGGCAACAAGGAGACATCAATTTTGTGTTGCAAATCCGGGTTGTTCAATGTTTTGATCACCCTGCCTTCGTTTGAAATCAAGGTAACACGATCAAAGTTTGTAGCCATCTGAATGGTCAATAATTCCTTAGCCGGGTTTGGTGACAGTATTACTTCCCGACTAAAATCAGCTTCTACAGTTTTAACCAAAGAGCTGATGTCGGCATTGTAACGCGGTAAAATCTGGTATCCGGAGTTGAATGGAGATGATGAGTCGAATTGCCCACCCAAACCGGTTAAGTTGAAGGGTTCCGGAGGAGCCGGCGTATTGTAACATTCCACATCGCGATCTATTCTCAATAAAATGGTATCCAATGGACTGAGGTCGGAAACAACCCTTACGTTGAATCCGCTGCCGCCAACACCGGTGGTCCATTCTGCCGGGTTCACCATATGCACATTGTTGATTTTGATCAATTTAGATTCGGTTGCTTCAGAAAGCACAGAAACCGTTTGGGGAGCCAAAAGCGGGTTGCCGGCAGAAAGTTTAATTACGGTGTCCGCCTGAATTTCAGTTAAACCATTAAAAGAGCCAATTACACCTCTTACAATGATTTCATCTTTTTCCTGTACGTTGTAGCCAAAGTTTCGGTTTAGAGAAGAAACGGAAATGCCATTCCCTTGGCCGTCGATAATGGTGAACAACAAGGAGGGAGCGCTTCCATTAATCGGGCGCAGGTTGTAGCCATAAACAGTGCCTTTCAGTTCGCACGAAACAAGTGCCGAATCAGCAGTTAGATTCGGATTGTTTTCAGTGGTAACGGTTGCAATGGAATAAGAAGGATAGCAACGGACGTTTACATTGACGGTTGCCGTACCACAACCACCGGCGTTACATACTTCGTAGGTGAATTGGTCGTGGCCGCAAAAATTGACATCAGGTTGGTAGGTGATCAAGTTGCCGTTCGCATTGGCAACTCCGTTTGCGGGTGGGGTTGCGACGGTTAACGAGGTGGCTGTTCCGACAAAAAGGTCGTTGAGCAGCACATTGAAGTTCGCGGTAATGTTTGGTGGAATAGAGAAATTATCGGTAACCGGCGTGATTACTCCGGTTTGGCAGTTAGATGCAGCATTTGGATTTCCGAATACTTCTTTCCCATTAATGATTTTGCCAGTTCCTGTGGTTGATGCGGCCCAGTTACTTGCTAAAACATTATCGGTAGTGAAGTCACATAAAACCAGTGAACTTCCATTCCCGTTTGCTTCGGTTGGCCAGGGCGCTGCTGTCATGTAATCGACGGAATCAATGGTCGCGCCGGCGCTATTAATTAATACCACATCTTCCCCCGGAGCATTTGACAATGCGCCGGCATCCCACACGGTAGGCGCAAATCCGAAGACAGATTGAAAGGCGCTGGCGCTTTTTGCAAGTACAATATAACCACCCCCTGCAAGCGTAGTTCCGGCAGGGAAGGTATGGGTGATGCCTTGTGAAAAACTCCAGCCGGAAATGTCAACCAAATTAGCGGAGTTATTGTGCAATTCGAGATACTCCAGCGAATCGTTGCCGCTTTCAGGCGGATTGTACATGATTTCAGTGATGACAATTTGTGCTTGCATTTTAAAGAAAAAACCAAGCGTCAGTACCAGCAAAAGGGTAGTTTTTTTCATAGATTGATAATTGCAGAATGTTGAAATGGGCCTCAAAAGTAGAAAAAAATCGTTGATCGAACAACTATACGCATGCCAAGTCTTCCAGTTGGTAGAAATATGGAACCTGGTTTCAATTATTTCTGAAAACTTAAAAGCTATTTAATATTCGCTGTGTAAATTCGCACCGAAATTCCATTCATTTCACTAAATCCTTTCTTTGTATGAACCATTTTACACTGTACAAGTCTGCAGGTAAAAGCTTGATGTTATTGGCTTTTTTATTGTGCGGCTTGAGCGCATTTGCGCAGGTGACTACCTCAACCATTTCCGGTATTGTTACCGACAACAACGGTGAGCCGTTGATTGGTGCGACAGTAGTTGCTACCCACGTTTCAACCAACACCCGTTATGGCACGGCTACCAACGCTTCCGGCCGTTACACGTTGCCAGCTGTCAGAGTTGGCGGGCCATATTCCGTTGCGGTAAGCTATACGGGTTATGAAAACCAAACACGCGATGGCGTTTATGCCAGTTTGGGTACTGCTGCCAACATCGATTTCACCATGGCGGAAAGCGGCGCCGTATTGGATGAGGTAACGGTCATTGCAACGCGAAACGACCTGTTTAGCTCAGACCGTACCGGCGCAGCCACTACCTTCGATCGCAAGCAACTCAGCTCCATTCCCGCTATTGGCGCCCGTTCCATC
>JAEUUR010000599.1 GCA_016787465.1 Saprospiraceae bacterium
TGACCTGCTTCCACCAAAGTATAATCTGTATTAGCTTTTACAATGGAAGGCTTCACAGATACCCGAAATCCTTGGTAGGCTAAATAAGGGAACGTATTTGCATACCGGTATTCCAAAACGAAGGTATCAACGCCTATGAACCCTTCATCAGGCCGGTAATCCACTTTGTAAATATATGGGAGATTCGAACCACCGGGGGAAATGATGGAAATGTCAACTTCACCATGTTTTGCTTGCGGATTTGATTCATTTAAATCCAACCCGATACCGGAAATGGTGTCGGAAATAATTGTTTCGCTTGAAGTAAGAAGTTGCTTGTACGGGCTTTTGATCTGCGCCTTCAAGTCAGGCAATATCAAAATAAAGCTTAAGACCAAACAAGGAAGAAAGTAACACCGTTTTTGAGCCATGTTTGCTGCTGTGTATAGTTTGAGTCTGGCGGATTAAAACGAATGGATTAAATTGCGAATCAAAAATACGGTTTTTTTGTTCATGAACTTTTATAGGCGCCAAAAAAATACCTTTGTGAAAGTTCGAGGACATATTTAACGTATTATTTCATTGCATGACACAGTCCAAAATCAGCAAAAAACAGGCCGATTTTACAAACCGTGCTTTCCAAACGCTCCATTTGTTGGAAGACAAGAAGCGCAAACGGTTTTTGAAATTTTTGCAATCTCCCTATTTTATTCAAAGTGAAACGCTTTTTGACCTCTGTTCAACATTCATTTCTCTGATTGAAAAAGGCAAAAAACTGTTTGACCGGGAGGCTGTGTGGTCCAAGATCACTAAAGGTGAGCCATACAATGATGTACTGTTTCGAAAATACTGTTCAGACATCCTCAAACACCTTCAAACCTTCATGGCGCATGAATCTGTTTCAGATGATCCGGTTAAACAGGCCGTAGAATGCGTGGAGTTCGTTTCAGTAAACAAAATTGAAACGTTGTACAAAACGTCCGTAGAAGAAATGAATGCTTGCCTCGACCAGGTTTCATATAAATCCACTGTCCATTATTTACACGCCTATCGCTTTGAAAGGCAATATTATGCCATGATGGATTTTGCAGTTCAGGTTGACAAAAGGGCGAATCTGAACCAGATTTCCCAAAATCTGGATATGTTATACCTGATTGAAAAGTTAAAAATTGCTGGTGTAGCCATCAGTCAAAAAAGAACTCGAAATGAGACTTATCAAATTGCCATGGTCGAGGAAATTCTGGAAACCATAAAACAATTTGAACTTGAAAAATATCCCGGGCTTTCGGTAAATTATTACTCATTTATGACCCTATATGATGAAGAAAACCTTGAACATTATTATCAATTAAGGAGATTACTTCAAAAATATACAAATGACATACCTAAAAACGAAGCATTGGATATTTACGATTCGGCATTGCATTATTGCACCGGAAAAGTCAACACAGGGCATCCTCAATTCTTCCAGGAATATTTCGACCTTTTTGACGAAGGACTACGGAGAAACATCTTTTTGGTCAACGGTGAAATGGCGACCTGGAGGTTTAACAACATGGTGGCTGCAGGGCTAAGATTGAATAAATTTGACTGGACAGAACAGTTTATCAAAAAGTATCACACCTTTTTACCAAAGGAAAACCAACAGAATTCGCTCACATTTAACCTCGCCAGGGTATACCGCTTTCAAAAGAAACATCACGACGTAATCACTTTATTGCAAAATGTTGAATATGAGGATATTGGGCACAATTTAATCTCGAAAATGATGCTGCTTATTACCTACTTTGAGCTTCAGGAAATTGAGACACTTATTTCCTTCCTGAACTCCTTCAGCATTTTTTTGAAACGCCATCGGAACATCCCCACCCAACGACGAACCGGTTACCTGAACCTGATCAAATACACCAGAAAGTTAATTCGCCTCGATTTTTCAAACCGGAAAGCTGTGGAAAAACTTCGATCTGAAATCTCGTCAAACAAAGCCGCAGTCATCAACCATGAATGGCTTTTGGAAAAATTGGCCTAATACAAGTGGTTGTGAAAATGGTGGTCGTACAATCATTTGAAAATCAAGTTTTTTTATCTCTCAAATCATTCAAACCTCAGTATAAAAAGATCGCCTCGCTGTTGGGCGAGGCGATCAAATTTTAAAAAGTCAATTCAGGAATCCTGATCTCTCTTGACTAGTTAAAGATGTAACGGATACCGAACTGGGCGGTCCATACATCGAACTGCGTTTTGCTTTTCACAAAAGAATCCCGCAAAAGAACGGTAGTGCCATCAGTCAAACGTTGGGTAGCCATTCTGAATTTCGGAACACCGTCGGTAGTGGTACCTGCTGATGCCAACGGACGATCACTAACAAAGTTGCTACCTAAGCCCCATTCGCTATCAATCAGGTTAGCAGCGTTCAGGATATCGGCGCGGAATTGAATGGTGTTGCGTTTTCCGCCAACTTTAATGAAGAACTCCTGCGTGACTGAAAGGTCGAAACGGCTTACCAACGGGAATACCACGCCATTACGTTCAGCGTATTGGCCGCGACGGGTGCGCAGGTATTCATCCTGTTCGATAAATGCATCGAAAGCTGCGATTTGTTGGTCGACAGTGAAGGTTACGCCACTTGAAGTAAACTGTTCAAATGTCAGATCGCTTGCTTTTTCAGGAACGAACAAAAGGTCGTTGTTCTGCACGCGGTCGCCATTCATATCACCAGAAACAATATAAGAGAAACGTGCTGATTGGATGTTACCGTTGAAACCGCGGTGCTCGCCCACGTAACCAAGTGTGAATCCAGTTGCGCCGCCGAATTTACCGCCGTATTCAAAACGGTAGCCCAACAAGCCGACTGTGCGACTTGGGTCGTTCTGGTCGGCCAGTGACAAATCAAGGTCGTTACCGCCACGAACGGAGCGAACTCCGGTCCATGAGCCGGAAGCAATAGAACCTGCGCTCATCAATTCAGTAGCGTCGCTGAAGGTATGTGCGATCATACCATAGATGCCTTTTTTGCTAGGGAACTCCAGTTTCAGTGTAGCAGCTTTGTACCATCCCTTGTTGGTTGTTGACATTACAGCCGCACGGGAAACGTTGTCATTAATACGAACGCCATTGTCGTTGCCTGCAAAACGAGGACGGTTGTCCGGGCCGGCAAAAGCGCCGGTGGGCGCTTCGAAGTTGGCATCGAAGTAATTAACCGCATTGATGTTTTGGTTGTAGTGCAATTCCACAGAAGCAACGAAGCCCAAAGGAAGCTTTTGGTCGACTGCAATGTTATTTTTCCAAACCTGTGGGAATTTGTAATTGTTGTCAACCGTAGCGATATCAAACGTGCTTGGCAGTGTTGGCGCATCCGGAATGTGTACAGATGGATCTGCAGAGAACACGTGTTTGCGCGTTTTTGTGCCAGAATCGTCGATAAAACCTGTCAATACACCGTTGTTGCCAATGGCATTGGAAATCCAAACATAGGGCGGACGACCGGTGAAAATACCAGCGCCACCACGGATCTGTGTTTTTTTCTTGCCTGTTACGTCCCAGTTAAATCCGAAACGTGGTTCCCAAAGGATTTTAGCTTCAGGCATTTTACCTGTTTCGAGTTTATATCCTCTGTTGCCGTCAGCGCCGACATAATCCTGACCATCAACCGTTGCATTGGAAAGGCCGGTATCTTCAAAAGAGATAATTCCGGCGCGAAGGCCGTAAGACACTTTCAACCGTTTGTTGATTTGGAATTCATCCTGTCCGTACAAATCAAAACGATTAACTTTTAACACCTGGAGTGGCTCCGCACCACCGTCAATTGCTGAATAACGGAATTGGAAGCGGTTGTATGATACAGCCGAAGTGTCAATTCCTTGGTTAGCCAGTGCGAAATCCGATGCTGCATAGAACTGTTGCAGAGAATCGAAAATATACACGCCGTTTGAACCCGGGAAGAACAGGTTGTTCGATTTGTAGCGCTCATAGTTCACACCTACGGTGTAAGTGTGCTTGTCGCGGTAAATGGACAGGTTGTCGGTAAAGTGCAGGGTGCCGTAATTCAATTTGTTGCTTGGAGTAAAAGGATCGAAGCCGACAGAAATATAGGTGTTGGTTCCTTTTTTGATGTCGATTGTCGGGAAAAAATCGCCTTTGTAGGCGCGGTCTTCATCCTGATAGTCGTAACCTGCGATGAAGTTGTTGTGAATATTGTTACCCAGTGTCGTATTCAATTCCGCAACAAAAGAACGTGTGTTGTCGAGAATGATATAGCCTGAATTTTCGTACGACATGGAGTTGATGTTCGTCCGGCGGGTACCATTACCCAGAGAGGAGCTATTACTGATCAGCTGGTCTGCTTCGGAATCATGGTGTGTGTAACGAAGCGTCAGTTTGTTTTTATCGTTTACGTTCCAATCCAATCGCACCAGAAATTTGTTGCTTTTGGTTTCGTTATCGTAATCTTCAAATTCGCCGGTTTCGTATTGATATTTTTCACGCAAATAGCTGCTCAATGCCAACAAATCATCATACAATACACGCGTTGTATTGTTGGCATTGTTATCGAGCGGGCTTCCATCGGCAACCCAGGTGGTTGCAGGTTCTACGCGTGACTGGCTTTCGTAATTGGCGAAGAAGAACAATTTGTCTTTGATAATCGGGCCGCCAATGCTCAAACCGAATACTTTTTCATCAAATACACCTACGTTCAATTTGGTTTCTCCAATTTTAGTGCCGTTGAATACGCCGGTGGTGTCATTTTTACGGAAGTTGTAAAAAGCCGAGCCAAAAAACTCGTTTTTACCTGAACGGGTTACCGCATTCAAACCGGAACCTACGAAACCAGATTGGCGTACATCGAACGGCGCCTGATTCACCTGAATCTCTTCAATGGCATCCAGCGAAATAGCGGTCGATCCGGTACGGCCACCGGCTTGTGATTCCGTGCCCAATCCGAATCCATTGTTGAAAACAGAGCCGTCAATGGTGAAGTTGTTCAAACGGCTGTCCTGAGCGCCAAACGAGTTACCATTGCTGGTTGGGTCGTATTTGGTGATCGAGTTGATGGAACGGGCGCCAATAGCGGGAATGGAGCTGAGTTGCTTGCGATCGAAGGTAGTGGCTGCGCCGGTACGATCGGAGCTAAACAGGTCGTTTCTTGTTGCAATGACCGTTACCTCATCCAAAACGGCGCCGCTTTCTGCCATAGTGAAATCAATGTTGGCGGCTGTACCCAAACTGGCATAAACGCCATCGCGTGTTTGGTTTTCATAACCCGTGTAGCTTACTGCAACAGAATATGGCCCGCCAACCCTTACGGCCGGCAAAGTGTAACGGCCGGATGCATTGGTAGCCGTACCATACCGGGTGTTGGTAGATACGTGGGTAGCAACTACCGTTGCGCCAATCAACGGCTCACCGTTGTTGTCGGTAACAATACCGGAAATGGTTGAGGTAGTCACTTGCGCAAATGCGCTCAAGCCGCACAATAAAAAAGCCAATAACATCAAGCTTTTAC
>JAEUUR010000610.1 GCA_016787465.1 Saprospiraceae bacterium
GTTTCTTTACCGGTAAAATAGTTTTTCCCGTCCGGTGCCCAGTAACTGATAAACTTTTCAATATCTCCCTTATCGGCGGCAGCAAGCATGGAGCGAATATTCAATTCAGCAAACGCGGCCGGATTCGGCAAACCTGCCATAAGTTGAGCATCAAAACCTTTCAAGTCAAACTGGCTGTTGATCGATTTGACCTTCCAGGATTTATCCAGTTCAAAAATTGCATTGAATGGAGCAAAAACACGGTTTCCAGTGGCCGGGGCGCCCATCATCGGGCCGTCATTTTTCCCGGTGAATGCGCCTGAAACCGCCACCCAAAAGCCGTTTTCAACGACGGAGGTTATTTCATGTTTCATATCCGGAAAAGCAGCTTTGAAACCTTGCATGGTAGCTACCCAAATCTGTTTATTGGCTCCGGAGGGTGCTAATGGGGTTACGGCCGAAAAATTATCAGCGAGGAGTTTTTCGAGTTCGGCTGCATTACCTCCATCCACAGTTGAGAAATAGTTGCGAATAATGTCGCCGGGAGTCGGATAATTGTTAGCGAGAATTGAAAATGAGCTTAATAGGGATAGAGCGAAGAAAATGAGCTTTTTCATAGTGGTGATGTTTGAAATTCAATTTGGTTTTGAAAAATGAGATCGTGAAAGTCGGCGAACAGCAAGTAGGGAGCCCTGCGGTTCGCCGCCATGTTTTTCATTGTAGGTTTTGAAATAGAATGGTTAAAGAAATTTTTTACTTTTGAAGCAGGCTGCCAGGAAAAGAATGGCCGCCAGCGTTGCCAAAAAACAGATTGGATGATGGCTGTTGTTGCGCATATTTTTTATTATTTTCTGGCTGCGGCGCTGATTCCGGTCATTGGGCCTTTGGCTTCCCAGGCAATCACTTTACCGTCGGGGCCGAAAGTCCAGGTCATAACGACATCGTCCACATACGTTTTCCCGGTGGCGAGCAATACGCCTTCGATGTGGGTATCATTGATCACCTGGTTACCTTGCTCACGGAAATTGGTGGGGTTAAAAACGGTTACTTTGACGGATTTACCGACGTTTTCAAAAAATCGGCCTACTTCGGCCTGGCCTTTGAAGGTGCCGGCAAAAGGAATGAGGGCAGGATCGCCGTCGTGGCTCCAAACAATATTAGCGTCAAGAGAAGCCAAAATACCCGGAATGTCGCCGGCTCCGAATTTGTTGTAACCGTCGATCGCAGTTTGAACATTGGCGCTTTGAGCTGAGGCTGAAAATGTGATCAGCGTGATGCTGAGGATGGTGAGAATGTTTTTCATTTTAATAAGTTTTGGTTGTGAATAATAGTGATTCGTTTGATGACACAAAGGTCTCACCTCCATTTGTCCATCTACCAGACCAAAACCTGCTCAATTCGTGTTCACAAACACTGGATTCTGTTCATTTTTCAAAAAGCTGGATATAAAAAACGCCTCCCGGAACATTTCCCAGAAGGCGCAACTATTTGATTACTAACCTATTATTCAGCCTCAACACCCTTCACATACGTCGCATACACATAAACCTGAATATTCAATGCTCCCAAAGATTCTTCCATCAATGGTTTTACTTCATCCCAATCCAAACCGCCCACACCTGTGGCAATTCGTGGCAAAGCCACTGAATTAATGCCCTCTTTTTCGATCAGTTTTTTTAAGGCTTCGAGGGAATGGCGGACGTTTGATAGCGTTGCTTTACCGGGATGTCCATTGTGCCTATGGCCTTCCGGGGCATCCTGAGTCAGCAAGTTTATTATACGTTTGCCTCCCGGACCGCTCCAAACCCAGGCAGTACCCGATTTGGGGTTATGAACATGACAGTAATGTTTAAAATCGTTGTACATCGCAGGCCACTCCTGCCGTAGGCTGAGCGCTAATCCGCTGTCAAAATGGTCGAACGGGGCGACACCGTGTGCAATGGCTTCGGCTTTGGAGAGTAGAATATCGCCTTTAACTTCTTTAATCATCTGTTTTATCGTTTTAGTTCAAGAATTGGTACAAAATTCTCCAAAAACATCCCTAAAAACGATGACGCCAGGCTCTTCAACCGGTGATCCATATCAACCAACACCACGCACTGAAAAAAAACGCGCGCAACCAGATCAGGTTTTTTCAAACAATATGCTGAAATATCCAACAAGAAATATTACCTTTGCCGCCCGTTTTGTAACGGACATTTTTTAACTAAAACATAAAAGGAGTATTTTTTATGCTGATCCTCGAAGTAAAAGACGGCGAAGTCATCGACAAGGTGCTGAAGCGCTACAAACGCAAGTATGAAAAAGCCGGCATCCTGAAAGAACTGCGTCGCCGCAAAGCTTTCGCGAAACCATCCGTATCACGCCGGGCGGAAGTATTGAAAGCAGTGTACAAAGAGGAAATGTACGGAAATAAGAACGATTGATTTGTTTCGAAACCGGTATCTTAGCCCGTGTTTCACGAATCATCTTTCTTTTCCTTCCTTTCGCTCGAAAAGCGTTTTTCGCCGCACACGCTGAAAGCTTATCGCAGCGACCTGGAAAATTTTATCGCTCATCTAGTTGAGCGCCAATGCCTTACCTCGGTCGACGAAGTAAGGCATTTGCATGTCCGCTCTTGGATTGTCGCACTGATGGAAGCCGGGCAAAGCCCGCGCAGCATCAACCGACGCCTATCCTGCCTTAAAACCTATTTCCGTTTTTTAAAAAAACGCGGGTTGCTACTGAAAGACCCAATGAAAAAGGTGGTAGCCCCGCGCATGGGCAAACGCCTGCCAGTGTTCGTTCAGGAACACCAAATGGCTGCCCTATTCTCCCACACGGGTTTCGGCGCCGATTTCGGGAGTCAACAACAACGGCTGATCCTGGAACTGCTCTATGCCACCGGCATCCGAAGAAGCGAAGCTTCCAACCTCAAAATCAGCGATATCGATTTCAGTCGCATGATGCTTCGGGTGCGCGGCAAAGGCGACAAAGAGCGTTCTCTGCCATTCGCCCCCTACCTGGCCGACCTGTTTGAACACGTAATCGCCCTGCGCAAAGAAGTATTTCCAAGCACCTCGGAACCCTGGCTTTTTCTCAACCGAAAAGGCGAAAAACTGATTCCGGAAAGCATTTACCAAATCGTAAAAAAACACCTTTCAGCGGTCACGACCGTGGAACAGCGCAGCCCGCACGTGCTGCGCCACTCCTTTGCCACCCACCTTTCCAACAACGGCGCCGAGCTAAATGCCGTCAAGGAACTGCTCGGCCACTCCAACCTAGCTGCTACGCAGGTGTACATGCACAACAGCATCGAACGACTGAAGGAAATTTATGAAAAATCGCATCCAAAAGGGGAAGAAGGGGATGAAATGATTAAAAAACCACAATAATTACACTATAGCGCAATATGGTGCAAGCTTTTCCAACTAAGCACTTGGACTTCGCTGCGTTTTTGCATCTCATCGCCACCATAGATCAAATAACCATCGGACGGCAAAGCACCTGATACAGCCTGAAAATACTTCATGCTGTCGAAAAAGTGCGCACCAATTGTTCGGCTCGATTTGATTTCAACATGTATGAGCCGGCCACCTTTATCGAGCAAGAGATCTATTTCATGTGACCCGGAAGCATTCCAGAAATAGTTTCTTGGCGATATCGCTTGGTTCAGTTGATTTTTAAGGATTTCATTAATAATAAAATTTTCAAATAACGCGCCCTTTGCAAAGTGGCGATTAAGATCTTCAACGCTGCGTAGATTGAGTAAGGCACAAGCTAAACCAGTATCATAAAAATAAAGTTTAGGTGTTTTGACAATGCGCTTGTTGAAATTTTGGTGATATGGCTGAAGGGTATAAACAATGAAACTTGTTTCTAAGACACTCAACCATTTCTTGACCGTTTGATAAGAGACGCCTATCATATTGCCAATTTCGGAGAAATTTACCAACTGGCCAATACGACCTGCACAGATTTCAAGAAACTGACGAAATGTAGCCAAGTCTCCTACATTTAAAATCTGTCTTACATCTCGCTCCACATAAGTTTTAAGATAATCTTGCAGCCATTTGGTTGGCTCAAGGTCAAGGTCATAAATACGGGGATAAAAGCCTTTGAAGATATAGTCCTCATAATTTATCAAAGCAAAATCCGTATTTTGAATTTCCTGCAATGAAAAAGGAAGCAAATTGAAAATTGCGACGCGCCCAGCCAAACTTTGTGCAATACTGTGCATCAGCAAAAGGTTTTGTGAACCCGAAATGATAAATTGGCCTGCTATTTTTTCCCGATCAGTAATCACCTGAATATACGACAACAATTCAGGCGCATATTGCACCTCGTCAATGATAGCTTTTTTTCCTGCATGTTGAAGGAAACCTTTGGGGTCCGACAATGCAAACTGCCGGAGCTCGATATCTTCCAAATTAAGATACGTATAGGTCGGAAAAAGCTGTTGGATAAGCGTGGATTTCCCACTTTGCCTAGGTCCAGTTACTGCAATGACCGGCATTTTTTGAGCAGACTGACTTATTTTCGAACCTAATAATCTGGTAATCATTTTTGCAAATTAGATTTTCAACTTCTAATTAGCAAAAGTAAGTTAAATTTTAAAACAATAAAAATCAAAATCTACATTAACATTTTTCTAGCTCACCTGAAGCGATTAAGGCCTCTGGTAACAGTCAATAGCTAATACTTCTTCTCCTCCTTCAACCGCGCCGTATCCGACTCCAAAAAAGGCAGCCGATACCCGCCCGTATCCAGGTTTACTCCCTGAAACTTGCCTGTCAACATCGCCCAATCCGTAGCAACAACCCCCGAACCATACAGATAGAGTCGGCGCAACGATTTATTGTTGCTTAACGCCAACACCCCTTGCCCCGTCACCCGCGTGTGCGCGAGGTTGACCGACTGAAGCATCGGCAAGGGCGCAATGGCTGCCAACGTTGTATCTGATGCGGTAGAATGATCCAGCGCCAGGCGGGTCAGCCGGGTCAACTTGCCCAATACCTGATTCGTCGATGGTGGCAGATGCACCTCGCTCAGATTCAACCAGATCACTTGCCTGGAAAGACGCTCCAACAAACCCATCACCGAATCAGATGGATTTTTCAGATTGGTAAAGCTCACCTTGAGCCAATTGCCCGACTGATCAACAGGCATTACTACTACGCCACTCTGATTCAGTTGCGCAATCAAGGCAGGCTGGGCCGCTTCTACCTGAAAATCAGGCACATCCGATTCCGTTTGTTTTTTCGAAGAGCCGCCGCCTGCCCAATCGGCAAGCGCCTTTCGAATAGATGCCGATTGAGGAAGCTCTTTCGTTCTTTTCCCAATATCGGCGCCCTGGGTAATCCACCATTGTAGGATATCGAGTTCGGATGCCGTCAGTTGCGGTTTTTCTTTCGGAGGCATGTGTTCGTCGTGCCCCAATGGAAGCAAACACCGCCTTATTAACTCGCCGGCAGCCGCATTACCCGGCACGATGGCAACGCCGGATTCTCCGCCTTTGAGCAAAGCCTCCTGGCTATCCAGCCTCAAACCGCCTTTTTGTTTGCCCGAACCGTGGCAGGCATTGCACTTCTCCCGGAAAATGACCGCAACTACCCCATCGAATACCTCAACCTCCTGCACATCGGCAGGGCGTTTTGCCGACCCGCCGTCGTTGAATGCGCCTGCAAGATAATCGGCCCCATGGGTCAAACTTCCGCCCAGATGTCCGGTTAACACCAATAACAGGGCTGACAAAGTGGAAAATGCCAGGCGATAGGGCGCAATGCAAGCGGTCGTGGCTGCGGCCGCTGTGGCAAATCCAAGCCATTGGTGTTGTTGCAACGTATCTGCGCCATAGCCGCCTTCCTGAGCCAGTAACCAGCCGGTTCCGCAGGAAAGGAGGGCAGCAACCGCACCGAACCGAAGCAGCCAGGGCACTGCCGGCCCGACATATTCATATCGCTTTTTGATCGACAACCAATCGAACAAGGCTGCCACCAGCAGGATGCCGATGGGCAAATGAACCAATACGGGATGCAAATGGGCTAAGAAACCGGTCATTGAGCGTAACGTTTGCGCAGCATATCTTTCATGTACACATTAATGCCCCATTGATCGGCAACCGGTTGTCGGGTATAAGGCAAAGCAGGCAGATAAGTAGGTGGCCCGAATTCAGTGAGCATGGTGAGCGGCAAGCCGGCCTTGGCTTTCATTTCCACCACCTTGTCCCACCAGCCCAGGTGACGTTGCAAAGCGCTTTCCCATTCCGGCGCTCGTGGGTCGTTCACCTGTGGGCCTTCCGGATGGCCCACCCTGGTATGGATATGATCGGTACGCGAAAGCGCCAGGGCAATGGTTTCTTCCTGATCGCCGAGTAAGGATTCATGCACGTTGCACCAATGCGAAATATCCAGCGTGAGTCGCAATCCGGCCGCCTGCTCCATAAACCGCCTGGAAATATGCGCTGCAAACAACATGCGCCCCCGGTGGGTTTCATGGTACACCGGCACGCCCGATTCTTTCGAAATCCGGATGCTCAGATCAATGATTTGAAGGTTTTGTTCGAAAGAAAACCAGTCTTTGCCGGAGTGACAATTGACATACAGCGGTTTCATGCCTACGGCATGGCGCAGGTTGGTTTCGAACTGTGTGAGGTGTTTGGAAAAATCGGCATCGCTACCAGCGCAAAGCAGTCCAATTTCCAGCCCGGCCGCCGATGCTTGTTCCTGCAAAGCATTGCGATCTTTTTCATCGCCTGGCACCCAGAGTTCGGCGCCATCATAGCCCGCTTCCTTGGTTTTGGCGAAAAACGCTTCGCGCGTGCCCGCGAAGCCCCAGTTGGTATTCAGGATTTTCAAAGAAAACCCCGGCGCTATCTTAAAAGCCGGTTTTTCATTGGCCCAATGATCCAGGTTGGTAGCCAGCGGCAGAGCGGCGGCAGTACGTAGAAAATGGCGGCGACGCATGAGTGTTGTGTTAGTGTAAAGTTTCAGGCAGTTTTCAAAACAAAGCCCCCTACCCTTGCAAATGTATATCTAATTCCAACACGCGCTTAATTCAACCTTTCCAAAAACTCCTTCAACTTTTCCTGCAAAATTTCATGGCCTCCCTCAAAAGCATGGGTATCAAAATCCAGGTTATTTTTCTTTTCAATTTCTTCGACCGAAGAGATACGGTCCGGCGTCAGAAACGGATCATGCGAGCCATACAGCAAATACAAATTTTTGGTGCTCAAATAGTCGCTATGCGACGCATAATCCAGGTCCTCCGGAGGCAACCCGGCCCACAACAACAAATCGTGGAAATGCGGGTGATGCCTCAACATCCAGCGACAAATAGTAGCGGTACCTTGTGAAAAGCCCAGGAAGATAATCCGAACTCCCGGCGGGCATTGCACCAGGTATTGATCATACAAAGTCTGAAGATACAAGGCATAATCCTTGATTTCATCTTCGCGGTTTCGGCGCGTCATCCAATTGGCTACCACCGGGCCGTCGAAGCCTTTTTGGTAAAAATGATTCAAACCCTCAGGGGCTATAACCAGACGATGGCCGTTGTCTAAAATCGCAAAGTCCTTCAAAAAACTGTCGGCTGTTTGTGCGTAGCCATGGCAAACTAGCCACAATTGTTTTACATGCGGGCCAGGGGCGCCCAGGGTAAAATAATGTGCGGTTTTGGAAATGGTGATCTTGTGTGTTTGCATGGCGCCGACTGCAGTATTCCTGCTTTCAATTGAAAATCATATTCAAGCGGATCTACCTCAAACAAAGGTAGTTTATTTTAATATCACCCATAGTCCTGAATTTTCTCCTTTCTGCACACGACTCTTTAAAGAATAATTGCGCATTTTTACGAAGCGTTTTATTTAAAAAGAGCGCCGAACAGCACTCTACAACAAAGAAAATCAAACACTTACACGATGAAATCATTTTGGTCGGCGCTTCCTTTCCCCTCCTTTCATGCCGGATATGCCCTGCTGCGAATTTCAATTGGCGCCCTGATTTTCTATCATGGAATTGAAGTGTTTTACCCTGAAACTATGGAGTCATACGGTAAATGGTTCACAGAATTAGGATTTCCCCAGCCCTTGCCCTTGGCCTATTTGGGTAAATGGCTGGAGGTATTCGTCGGGCTCAGTTTGATGCTGGGTCTGCTGACACGACTTGGAGCGTTGGGCCTCATCGCTTGTATGGCCTTCATTGGCTTTGGTATCGGGAAAGGCCGATTTTGGTATGAAGATCAACACCCTTTTTTATTCCTGCTTTTCGGTGTGTTATTTGTTTGGGGAGGAGCCGGGAAGTGGAGCGTCGACGAACGGGTATTCAAAAGTCGGTAATCGACGCTACCTTTGTAAAAACAAACACACCATCTTGCTCCTATGCGCAATAACTACCAATCAATCATTCCACTTTGCCTGGGCTGTCTGGTTTGCGTCCTTTTCCTGTCTTCCAAAGCTAATGCTTGTGGCTACAATTGGGTAAGCGATTGTTCTTCCCAGGTCCAACTGCGAATCAACGGCACCCTCGACAGTTTTCTGATCGCGCCCTGCCCTTCCGGTTTTAATTTCGATGGATTAAGCCTGGGAGCCGTACAAAGTATTTCCCTGGCCAATGCCAAAACCATTACCTGGGAAAGTTGTCAAAACAATGTGTCGGGTATGAAGTTGTTCTACCGAATTTACGAGCAAGACCAACCGGGCAACTCCTGGTTATCGTTGAATTTACAAGACGACCACGTCACCATAGACGGCGCTTACACCACCCGCTACAAAAAAATTCCGCAGGAAACACCCCTAAACGCCGGGCTGATTCCTGGAAAAACCTATACCCTGGAAATTTACCTGTTGGCGGAAATTGACACCATCGGTGATGACAACATCCCGGAAACCACGCTGCGGCGCGACAACAACGGTCAGAATTACAAGATGACATTTACCTACGGAGGCGCCGCAGCCGCTCCACTGTTGCTGTTGCCGCACCTGACCCAGCCTTCTTGTTATGCCGGAAATAACGGTAAAATCAGCATTAGTGTATACGGCGACCACACCGGCATTTTTTATCATTGGTCGAACACTCCTTCCAATTTTTTTGAACAAAACTTCATTCCAGCCGGCAATTATGGAATCACTGTAACCAATGCCGCTGGCGCAGTAACCACTGCCTCCATTGAACTTGATCAACCATCGCCACTGGTTATTGAATTCCAATCCATTCAGTCCATTGGTTGCAACCAAAACCCAGGATTTGCCTCCGTTTCGGCCTCCGGCGGAAGCGGAGGATACCAATTCTTTTGGTCGAACGGCCAAACCAGCCCCCAAGCCACCTTCGCAAATGGTGGAATTTATACGGTTACAGCAACCGATGCGCACAACTGCACCCAAACTGCTACCACCGAAATCGGTTATGACGGCTTGGTAAACCTGTTTCAATCCAGCTCCATTTGCCAGGGTGAATCCCTGGTGATAGGCGCCCAAACGTTCACTACCGCCGGGGCGTATGAAGTTTTACTTCCAGGCTCAAACGCCTGCGACACTTTGTTAAACCTGAACCTGAGTGTCCATCCTCACCTGCCGGCAACCATTTCTGGAACAATCCATGTAACCTGCCATGCGGTTGCAGGCGTCTGGTTGCATGCACATTCGCCCGCTGTGCAACCGAATTTCAGCTGGATGTTTCAAGGAATGGAATTATCGAATTCCGACTCCTGTTATTTCACCATACCACTTCCACCACCCAGTCCGCTTGATCTGCCCAACCTGGTTGTCGTGGATGAATTTGGCTGTTTAAATGCCCCCGTTGAAACCGACATCCAGTATCTGGCTGACAACCAAAGTCCGTCGATCGCCATCGATGCCACGCATGCGAGCAACGCCCTGGCTTCAGATGGCGCCGCCAATGCCACCGTATTTGGCTCTTCAGGCCCTTTTACATTTCTTTGGAACACAGGCGACACCTCCGGTTCAATCACCGATTTAGCTCCCGGAATCTATTGTGTTACGGTTACAGCAGCCAATGCATGCAGCACATCTGGTTGTGTGGAAGTCAGTTTTAACTCCAAATTAGACGTGCCACAAAACATTCCGGCCAACGCTTTTCCAAATCCGGTTTGTGCAGGAAACGTCTTTTGCATTCAGCTACCCCCGGAGTCCAAAGGCCATACATTTGAACTTTCAGTGATGGATGGATTTGGCCACTTATTGTTTAAGAGGTATGATTTACAGCCTGACCTGGACAAAAAATTAAACATACGCTTACCCGAATCATTGGCTGCCGGACTAATTTCCTGGCGTTTGAACGACGCCACAAGCAGATTTCAGGGTAAAATTTGTGTTTTAGGACGCTAAAAATTCAATATACAACCATTTGAAAATCAATTGATACCGGTGGTTGAATTCCAATTTGTAAAATTCAGTCAAAAGGAAGTGACCTCAACCAACAATTATTCGTCTAAACAGGCGTTTAACGGGTGCAAAAAGGAATAACGTTTTGTTTACTACCTGAAAACTCAACAAATCCCTATCTTTGCGCCGATTAACAATTACCATCAAATTCTATCACCACACAACATTTTCCAAAACATGATTAAAAAACTGTTCCTCCCTGCCGTGTTGCTGACAGCCTCTGTAATGTTCTTCTCTTCTTGCGGCAAAGACTGCAAATTCGAACAAAACGACTACACAGGCCAATACGCGATCGATGAAGATTGCTCAAACAGCCAAGCTCAATCTTATACAATTACAGTTACTGCCAACGGCGAAACGGGCGTGAAAATCGCTAACTTCTGGGGTTTGTTCGGCGCAGCTGTTGAAGCTTCTTTCGATTGCGAAACGATCACGATCGCTCGTCAGGAGCCTGATGGCGACGGCTACTTCGTAGAAGGTTCAGGCTTTATCGAAAAAGCTGACGGCGTTACTTCTCTCACGATCTCTTACACTGTTACCGACGAAACTGACCCTGCAAATATCAAATCTGACGAGTGCAGCCAGTCTTTGTTCATCAAACTGTAAGATCTGACGATCCTTTTTTGAAGAATATCCATTCCCGAATTTTTCCCTGGTGAAAAATTCGGGATTTTTTTTTGCCCACTCAAGGCAAGTAAAATACTTCCTGCAAAGGAATACTAACCGGCGAATGATCCGGATTGGATGCCATGATATCAGCCATATAGGTCCACCATCGCTGCATCACCGGATGCGCAGGCAGGGAATCCAAACGCATTGGCTCGTCAATGGTCAATACGCCAAACAAGCTCAACGTCTCCGAATCCAAAAAAATCGAATAATCACTGATGCCTGTTGATTTCAGCAATGCTTGTAATTCTGGCCACAGCGCATCATGCCGACGACGGTATTCGGCTTCCTGCCCTGGAAACAATTGCATTTTAAAAGCGACTTTGGGCATAAAAAGCTACAAATATGACGGTGCGATGCACCTACAAATGTGACGGTGCGATGCACCTACAAATATTGCGGTGCGATGCACCTACAAATGTGACGGTGCGATGCACCTACAAATGTGACGGTGCGATGCACCTACAAATGTTGCGGTGCGATGCACCTAGTTAGTTTTATCCAAAACAACAAACTGATACTTGCCGGAGCCGACTTTTAAAATTACATATCCCTTCTCCGCGCCGGAAATTTGAACGCCGACTGCGTCTGCGACCGGCTTTCCACCTTCCATAATTTCGGCATTAAGCCCTGCCGGCAAATGGACCATTGCTGTGGTATTGGCCGGAATTTCCACATTCAATAAAAGCTCTTTGGCCCGCTTTTCCCATTTACTTTCTGCATTTCCATACAAGGTCATCAAACTTGCTCCTGCATGCGAAAGCCCGCCGCCCGGGTGCGGTTTGATCCGGAGCATTTTATAACCCGGCGCATTTACATCCGTATCCAATCCTGCCACTACCCGATACATCCAATCGCCGATAGCTCCATAGGCATAGTGATTGAATGAGTTCATACCTGCCGACTGAAAGTCGCCATCAGGCTTGATACCATCCCAGCGTTCCCAGATGGTAGTAGCTCCCTTGGTAACAGGGTATAACCAGGAGGGATAGTTTTTCTGATTGAGCAAGTCGTAAGACAAGTCGTTATAGCCAAATCTTGTCAAAACATGACACAAATGGGGGGTTCCAAGAAACCCGGTTGTCAGGTGTGTACCATAGTTTTTGACGTTTTCAGCCAGGCGCTCTGCTGCCTTTGCTCTTTGGTTTTCGGGTAACATGTCAAATTGCAAAGCCAATACATAAGCCGTTTGCGTGGGCGACATCAAGCGGCCGTTTGGCGTCACATATTCCTGCTGGAAAGCGTTTTTAATGCGTTTTAACAAAGCGCCGTACGTTTCGACATCCCCCGATTTACCCAATACCTGTGCAGCATTGATCAGCAACTGGGTCGAATGCGCGTAAAAACACTGAGCAATGAGGTATTTATCCGTAACAGCCGAACGACCGTCGGTATCATCGGCCGGGCGGTAAAAACACCAATCTCCGAAGTGAAATCCCGTATTCCAAAGGTCGTTCACACTTTTGTTGCGCATGTATTCCACCCAGGCCTTCATACTGGCATATTGATCTTCCAGGATGCGTTTGTCGCCGTAGGCCAACCAAGCGTTCCAAGGAATAATCGTGGCTACATCTGCCCAACCTGTCGATGCCCCGTCGTTGACGCCCAATACATGTGGCACAACAAAAGGCACCATACCGTCGGCCCGCTGGTCGGCGGCTACGTCTTTGAGCCACTTAGCGAAGAAGTTATGAGTGTCGAAATTAAACATGGCGGTGCGGCTGAAAGCCTGTGCGT
>JAEUUR010000029.1 GCA_016787465.1 Saprospiraceae bacterium
GAACGTTTGAGCCATTGGTACGCTATTCCGGTCAACACCTGGCGTTTGGTTAGAGTTGCCGTTTGTTGAAACTTCAGGATCGGTACCTTCGTATTGTGTAAACAAGAATGCATTGTTGACATTTGCATACACACGCAAAGAAGAAATCTTAATGCGGTTAAGCACGGTTTGTGGCAAACGGTAGCCCAAAGTGATGTTACGAACACGGAAAAAGTCGCCTTTTTGCACGTTTTCAGAGATCGGAAGCGCAGAACCGTTAGAAATGTTGTCGCCAAATACAACCCGTGGAATAGAACCGTCGGTGTTGGTTTCTGTCCAGCGATCCAATACATCCACATGGTTGTTCCAGAAACGCTGGTCGCGCAAACCGGCTTGTGAACCATTGTAGAGGTAGTTGCCGCCTGCGAAGTTAACTTGTACGTTCAAATCAAAGTTGTCGTATGTGAAGGTGTTGTCCCAGCCGCCATACCATTTTGGAAGCGTTGGTCCGTAAATTTTGCCGTCGGCAGTTAATGAAGCAGCAGTAGTTGCTGTGCCGTCCAGCAAGGTCCAGCGGGATTGGCCGGCAGGAACTACGTGGCTGTACTGAACAACGGTGCCGTCTTTTTTAACGAACAAACGTTGACCGTTTGCCGGGTTTACACCTTGTGTTTCAACGGCATAGATGCTACCGATCGACTCGCCTACGCGCAGGATATTGGTTGATTCCAAACCTGATGTAGTAGCGAGGATGTCGCTGTTTTCGTACAAGGATGTAATCTCATTAGCCTGGAGTGTCAGATTCGCGCTTGATTGCCAGTGGAATTTGTTGTTGCGGATGATGCTGCCGGAAAGTGCAAACTCATGTCCAATGTTTTCCATCGAACCGATGTTGATGGCAATCGAGTTGCCAGGGATACCTTTCGAAGGCGCTTGAGGCGCGAATTGGATCAAATCGTCCACTTCTGTTTTGAAGTAGGTGTATTCACCTTGCAGGCGGTCGTTAAACAAACCAAATACAATACCTACGTCAGTTTTGATAGCAGATTCCCAGGTGAGATCCGGGTTGCCGGCCTGAGAATAAGTGATCGTCGGAACCGCAGCATATAAGCCGGAGCTGTACAAGCTTTGAGAAGCGTAGTCGCCAATACCACTGTTACCTACCGTACCGTAGCTACCGCGGATTTTGAAGAAATTTGCGACATCGCCAATGCTTTCTTTCCAGAAACCTTCTTCAGAAATCGTGTAACCTGCAGATGCACCCCAGAAAATACCTTTTTGGTTGTCAGGAGCGTATGCTGAATACTCATCTTGACGAAGGTTCAAGGTTACGTAGTAACGGCGGTCGAATTCATAGTTCAAACGGCCGAAGTAAGAAAGCAGGTAGTTTTCACCCTGGAAGTTGCCGGTCGGGTTGATGGTTGTAAAGTTGCCCTGATAAGAAGTGAAGAATGGGTCAGCAATGGCGGTACGTTGTGCGCCCCAGCCATTGGATGTGGTACCTTGTTCTTCATGACCAACCAACAAGCCGAATTTGTTTTTTTCAGCCAATGCAAAGTCGTAGGTCAGGATATTCTGGAAGTCCCAACGTTTGAACGTTTGGAGGGTGTTGGCTGCAAGTCCGTTTTGGCCGAAACCATCGCCGTGGTAAGGTGTCCAGAATGTAACGTTTTCTGCACGGATGTTATCAATACCATACTGGGTTTTGAAGTTCAAACCTTCAAGGATTTCCAATTGGCCATACACGGAAGCCTGAATTTGGTCGGCTTCTGATGTGTGGTCGTTGTAATCCAAAATGATGGTTGGGTTAGCAAAACCGGTTTGTTGTTTGTTTTTGCCGCGACCCGGTTGGTTGTTCGAAGCAATGTTGTAGCCGGCGATGCCTGGGAGGCGGTTGCCGTTTGCGTCGTACAAATAAGGATCGATAACAGGTGCGGTAACAAAAGCCAAACGGCCTGCGCCGGAGGTGTTAAACGCCTGGCCGTTCAAAGAACCGGAGTTCGGGCCGCGGTTTGCACTGGAAGAATAGCCCAAAGAAGAGCCGACTTTGATACGCTTCGTGAGTTTGTGGTCGAGGTTGAAACGGCCCGACAAACGATCGAAATCGTTGCCGATGATCATACCTTCCTGTTGGGTATAGCCCATAGCCAGGTAGTACGAAGTGCTTTCAGAGCCGCCGGAGAAGCTCAACGCGTGGTTGTGTGAGAACCCGGTGCGGTAGATATAATCTGACCAGCGGGTGTCGATCAACTGGCCGTTGATGGAATCCAGGAAGAACTGTGGGCCGGAAAGGCCGGCATTAGCAGCAGCTTCGTTTTTAACTTCAACGTATTCGGTTGCATTCAATACATCTGGCAGGCGAACGGGTTGTGTCCAGCTTACCCATGCGTCGTAGTTCACACGCGCTTTGCCTTGTTTGCCACGTTTGGTGGTGATCAGCACAACACCTGCAGAGGCGCGTGAACCGTAGATAGCGGTTGCCGAAGCGTCTTTCAAAATGTCGATACTTTCGATATCGTTCGGATTGATGCTTGCCAGCGGGTTGTTGGCTGCCGAGTTGCCGATATCGCCGGTAAACGTTGCAACACCATCAATTACCACCAACGGGTAGGAGCTGAGGTTAACGGAGTTGATACCGCGCACGCGGAACACCGGTGGGTTGTTCAACACGCCGTTTGGAATGTTGACGTTTACGCCCGCAGCACGGCCTTGCAAAAGCTGATCAAAGCTTTGTGCAGGCAGGGCAGCAATATCTTCCCCTTTTACGGTTGAAATGTTGCCTGTGATCGCGCGTTTTTGTTGTGTGCCGTAACCGACTACCACCACTTCCTGCAGGGTGTTTACGTTCACGTCCATGGTTACATCGTAGACGTTCGAAGCCGTAAGGGCAACTTCTTTGTCGTTGAAACCGGTGTAGGTGAATTTCAAAACAGTAGCGTTGGAAGGGAGACTAAGGCGGAAAGCTCCATCAACGTCCGTTTGTGCGCCGGCAGAAGTGCCGGGAGCCGTTACGGTTACGCCAATCAGTGCTTCGCCTTGATCACTGGTTACCTTGCCGGTAACCGCACGTTGCCCTAGGGCAATGCCGGCGCTAAAACATAGCATAGCCAGCCCGAGTAAAAACCTCTTCATAAAATAGAAAGTTAGATTGGTTAAAATGATCAGAAAAATCGTTTAGCAAAGGAAACAGATTAACAATGAATTCAGTTTTATTTAACCTATTATTTTTACCAAAATTAGTCAAATCCGCTTTTTTTGATCTAAAAGAATAAAAAAATGGGGTTTCGGACAGCTCCGAAACCCCATTTTTTTGAATTTTTTCTAAGTCTAAATTATTTTCCGCCTTCGTTTTCCACATTTTCGAGGCGCCGGCGCACTTCATCGATCAAGCGTCGTTGAGCTTCCTGATCTACAATATTCGATTCCTGGTTTTGTTCATTATTGATGATATCCTGTTCCGCTTTTTGAATTTTGGATTTCCAGTTTTCAATATCCTTGCGCAAACTTTCATTGTCGCGCACCAGTTTTTTCTGACGGTTTTCCATGTCTTTCAACTTTTCTTCTTCCGAGCGAAGTTCTTTTCCAATGGCCTCTCTGCGAATATCAAAATAGCACTGCTGCAGGCTGCTCATCATTTCATCTGTGCGACTGCGGTTATCGCGGCGGTTTAAAAAATAAGTGCCGGCATCTACCCAAACGTTTAACGCCGTTTTATTGCCGTCTTTTTCTATAGTGGAATAGATGGCAAACGGGTTGTCGCCCATAAAAGCCGAACGCAACTTCGTTGCTGCCCATTCGCCTTTACTTTTTTTCAACTTGGCATTGAAATTTTTCTTAGCAAAGTCTTTCCACACACTTTCAACCACACCCGCATCAGTGTTGGCGAATTCGAGCCGGAAGCACGGGCGGCTGCCGAACGACATCATCCGTTCTGTTTCGCGTACCACATCGTATTGTGCAAAGGCGCTTGTAAAAAGAAAACAAAAGAAAATGGCTGGAAATATTTGTTTGGCGTTCATAATCTGGTGGGTTTTGTTTTGGATGATCTGAATTTAAGTGGGATGAAGGGAGGCTTCTCCTAACAAAGGTATAACGCAACAGGGCATTTGAAGTCACCCGACGGATTAAAAAATCGGACAGCGTTTCAAATGTTCATCCTCTTTGGCCGACATAGCTTTTTTCAATTCCGGTGTTTGGTCGTCATAACCGGCTAAATGCAGGATGCCGTGCGCCATCACCCGGCATAACTCTGCCTCAAAAGAAACCTTTGCGTTTTGTGCGTTTTCTCTTACGCGGTCGGAACTGATAAAAATATCGCCATACACGCTGTTCTCATCATAGGGGAAGGTAATAATGTCGGTGTAATAGTCGTGATCCAGGTACGAAACGTTGATTTGGCGCAGGTGCTCGTCGGAACAAAAAATGATATTTACCTCCCCGTGGGCCTTCCCTTCAATTTTGGAAACCGACATAAGCCAGGTTTCGATGGCATCTCCTTTGGGTAAATCAAATTCAACGTCTTCAAAATGAAAATTGACAGACGGCTCAGGCGATTCGTTCAATAAATCCGGAAATTGCAAAGAATAAAGTTTTAATAGTTTGGCACCTGGTATGGTGATACAATAAAAATCCCGAATTTTTCCATCATGAAAAATTCGGGACTCAATCAGTGTCGAATGATGATGTTCAAATTTTGAAACGCATTTCAACTGTACTTCCTCCACGTGTAAAACGACATTCGTCGCTCAAATAACGCATCAGATGTAACCCGCGGCCTCCGCAACATTCAATACGTTCCGGGCAAGTTGGATCAGGAATTTGTGCAGGATCAAAGCCTGGGCCTTCGTCGCTTACGCGGACAGACAAGGCATCGTGATCGCGTTCAAATGAAATGGAAACGTGTTTGCGGCGATCGCCGCGGTTGCCGTGTAAAATAGCGTTGGTAACGGCTTCTGTAAGGCTTACAATGATGTCCCCTTTTTTGTCGGGAGAAAGGTTGTAACGTGTTGCTACATCATCAACAAATGGTTCGACTTTTTCAACGTTTTTGGGGTCTGATGGAAGTGAAAAGCTCGTGTGTAAGTCGCTCATTCGCATTTTTTTGTTAGTCAGCCCAGCAAGAGGGCTTGATACACAGTAAAACAGACCGATAAACGGCGATCCTGCTAAAATAAATCGCCACTGTTGTTCACAGGATAGGATTACACAAGAATTACGGCACAAAATTAAGGCATTCTTAACATACTCCGCAAGGGGGTAGCTCAAAAAAAATGGTTTTTTTCGCAATTATTTTTTAATTCTTGCCGCTTACTGAAAAAACCTGCCTTTTTCTCAAAGTATGGATGGGCGAAATAGCCAATTACACGAATCTTTTTTTCCTGTTCGACCCGATCAGGCATTTCCAACAGGTTAAAATTCTGCATTGCCTGGATAACGAGGGAAGGCAATCACATCTCGAATGTTGGTCATGCCTGTCACAAATAACACCAGCCGTTCGAAACCAAGTCCGAAACCTGCGTGCGGGCAAGCGCCGAAGCGGCGGGTATCCAGGTACCAGTACAGTTCTGCTTCCGGGATGTGCATTTCATTCATACGTTTTACCAGCCGGTCATACCTTTCTTCGCGTTGTGAACCGCCTACTATTTCACCGATGCCTGGGAAAAGAATATCCATAGCGGAAACGGTTGGCCCGGGTACTCCTTCCGCTGGATCATCCTGGCGCATATAAAACGCTTTAATGGCGGCTGGGTAGTTGGTCAGAATCACCGGCTTTTTGAAGTGTTTTTCTACCAGATAACGTTCGTGTTCGCTTTGAAGGTCGGCGCCCCAGCCTTCAATCGGAAACTGAAACTTGCCTTTTTTATTTGGGTTGGAATTTTTGAGGATTTCTATTGCAGCAGTGTATGTCAAGCGCTCAAATTGGTTGTCGACCACAAACCGGAGTTTTTCGGTGAGGCTCATTTCGCTGCGCTGATCCTGCGGTTTGGTTTTTTCTTCTTCGATCAACCGTTCTTCGAGGATTTTCAAATCTTCGACACAATGGGTGAGCGCATAATCGATCACGTACCGAAGCATATCCTCGGCGAGGTTCATATTATCATTCAGGTCATTGAATGCAACTTCCGGTTCGATCATCCAGAATTCGGCAAGGTGCCGTGTAGTATTGGAGTTCTCAGCGCGGAAAGTTGGCCCAAAAGTATAAACATCACCCAGTGCCATCGCACCTAGTTCAGCCTCCAATTGCCCGGAAACGGTGAGGTTGGTGCTGCGACCGAAAAAGTCTTGTTTAAAATCGACTTCGCCTTGTTCATTACGTGGTGTGCCGTCAAAAGGAAGGGTCGTCACCCGGAACATTTCTCCTGCGCCTTCCGCATCGCTGGCGGTGATGACCGGGGTGTGGAGGTAACAAAAACCGCGGTCATGAAAAAACTGGTGAATGGCAAAAGCCAGGGCATGGCGAACGCGGAAAATGGCGCTGAACGTGTTCGTACGGAACCGTAAATGGGCATTTTCGCGCAAAAATTCGAGCGTTTGGCGTTTAGGTTGCAAAGGAAATTCATCGGGATTACAATCGCCGAGTATCTCAAGTTGAGCAACTTTCAACTCTACTTTTTGTCCTTTCCCCTGACTTTCAATAAGCAAACCCCTGGCGCTGATGGCAGCACCGAACTTGATCCGTTCGAGGGTAGCGGCGTCGGTCTGTTCAAAATCAACCACCACTTGCAGATTAGAAGCTGTAGAGCCGTCGTTGAGTGCAATAAACTGGTTGTTACGAAACGCTTTTACCCATCCTTTTACGAC
>JAEUUR010000033.1 GCA_016787465.1 Saprospiraceae bacterium
TGTTGTTGTTCAGCGTCCAGGCGCCCGACGACAACACGCCCGGCGCCAGGTCTTCCGCCAGGATGGATCCGTTCTGAATTTCTCCGGTTCCAATGCTGTTGGCTTTGATTTGCAGGTTGCTGAACGGACCCTGGATGTCGCCGCCGGCAATGGAGGTGACATTCAAATCGTCGGTTGGGTTTACATCGCCGGTATTGGTGATCACGTTGTTGGAAATACTGATTCCCGGACCGGCCGTGTATGGCGTGGACTGCAAGACGCGTTCAGCCACTTTGGCATACGGCACGGCTTGAAGTTCGGAGGGTGGAAAGCTGTAAGTATTGTTGTTGGCCGAAACCGTTATCCGAACAAAACGCCCGCCATTACTCCAATCGATGTTGTTAAAGTTGCCTACCGGGTTGAGGCCTTTGCCGATGACGAGATTGAACAACCCCAATGGATCGGTGGAGATGCCATGCGATTCCTGGTACAACACCGTGCCGGCGGCATTTTCGATGGCTACGGTGGCGATACCGGTCTGATTCGTCAGAGGCTGGTAACTGCTGTTGCGCAAAACAGCCTGGTAATTGAACCCGGTTGTTTGGGCAAACAGGGTGGTTGTGCTGAGGGCAAAGCATAGCCCCAGCAGCAAGGGTACTGCTTTCATTGTTGAAGGATGTTTAAAAAATTAAGGGTTGATTTTGATAAACCGAACCGCCGCGTTTTCGCCGCCCGGTGCAGTCAATTGCAAATGATAGGATCCATCGGGAAGGCCGCCTACATCGATCGATGCGTCATTGTTTACCTGAAACTTTTCACGGACAACTTTCCCGGAATTATCCCAAATGACGGCGGATAAAGGCCCCGTAAAACCTTCTGGAGGGGTGAATTGCACCCAAAGCGACTGAGCGGTCGGGTTAGGAAATACGCGCAAGACCCAGGCCTCGAGACCCGGTGTTTCAACGGCGGTGGTGAACAAAACGCCTTGATGGAAACCCTGCCCGAGGGTAATTGTCGGTAAGGATTGTGTGGCGATCGCCGTTTCACCTACGGTGAATGCGAGGTAAGTGTTGCCGCTCACGACGGAACTGCCGGAGGAGGCGAGCACCCTGGGCGACAAACTTTGCGCCTGCGCCTGCATTCCACTCACAAGTAAGCCCAATAACATCAACAGGTATTTCATGGCTCATGGTTTTTACGGATGTGAATTACTCATACAGGTTAAACCGTTTTTCCACCGCATGAAAATCGTTCCAGTCCAGATCGGGGTTTTGTACCTTGCCATCGGCTGAAATGGCTACAATGCGGACAAAACCGGATTGGCCGCTTGGAGACAGATCGCTCCGATAATTGATGAGTTCCACCTGGCCGAGTTGAACGACATAAAGATAGGAAGAGGTGATATTAATTGGCGGAGGCAGCGTAACAGTGTAAGGCCATGCGATCCACTCGCCCACGACATCATCCTTAAAATAGACTGCCACCATGCCCTGATCGACGATGTCTTGAGTGATAATATTCGTAGGTATTACGATGCTTGAGCCTAGGGTGCCGACAATTTCCCATTGATTCGCTTCCACACGTTTGGTATAGGATTTAACATTGGCATTGCCATCCTTGCCGTCGACGCCGTCGCGGCCGGGCAGGCCCTGGTCGCCTTGGTCGCCTTTGCAAGAGAGCATCAAGGAGAGGCCGGCAGTGAGCAGAAAAAGAAAAAGATGTTTCATGTACTATGTTTTTAAAAGTGATCAATTGATTTGATAGCGAAGCGAGAGTTTGAGAGGGATCAACAGCGCACCGTTGTCTTGACCAAATATCTCTGAATAGGTGACTAGCAACAGGCGAGGGCCTATGCCTACATCAATGGAGGTTTTATCGTTGAGGTTTTTAGCAAAGCCTATCCCGACTCCGGCAGTAATTCCAGTCTCCTGGTATAAAACCTCACGGAGGAAGGTGTTGGATGTGGCGGAATATCTTGAAATTTTAGACGGCAGTACATCGCCGCCTAAACTGAAATAAAACCCTTGAAGTGGGGCTAGTAAGTTTCTTTGTGTGTAAAAGCGAAAATCAACCGAAAAGGTGACAGCCGAGTTGAAATCGTCTAAACTGCCGAATCCGTTCAGTTTCGCGACAGCCTCGGTTTTTGAAATCACATCGGGGTTTTTCAGGTAACCAAGTGTCAGGTTACACGAACTTTTTTCGCCCAATTGAATTTCTATACCGGCATCGAAACCAATGGCTGCGCCATTGCCGAATCGCACGCCGGGGCCGCCTTTGAGCAGGAGCAATTTCTGAGCCGACAAGGCGCCGCTCAGCAAAAAGAACAGCACACACGCGGCGCTCATTTTAAGAAAAGGGAATTGTTTCATAAAATATTGATTTATAAGTATTTGTACGGAAATCGTTTGGCCAGTTTTTTGTTCAGATCGTCGACGACCACATTGGGCGTTTTGCGCCAATCGGCCGATTCGTCGTTGTTGATTTTCCACAATACTTCGCCGTCTTTTTGATCGATGAGCGAGCAGGTGACGTTGATGTCGTTGGTTTTTGAATTGACGCCGGACGTGTAGCGATCCGAAGCGCCTTTGGTGACGGCGCCGAGTACTTGTTTGCCGGCGTCGATGCCCATGGAGGCTTTTTCATCGAGGTAGCGGTATTTGGTAACCGAGGCAAACACCACGGCATCCACGCCGAGCAATTTGGCCAGGTCT
>JAEUUR010000049.1 GCA_016787465.1 Saprospiraceae bacterium
GACGGCGACAAAATTACTGCTGAAGGCACCGCAATGACTTACGAAGTAGGCGCAGGACTGGCTTTCCGTGTAAACTCAAAGTTCAACGTTGGCGTTGAATACACTTTCACGCAGTTGTTCGGCGATAAAGCTGACGCACTCGACAGCGATGAAAACGTAGGCGCTAACAGCACCACTTTCCGCGATGCTTTCCACTTCCCACACCTGTCGTTGAACTTCAACCTCGGTGGCAAAGACAAAAACGGCAACGCGAAATCTGAACCACTCTACTGGGCTAACCCATTGGCTTTGACTGCCGACGCAATCACTGCCCTGGAAGCTCGTCCGGTTTACGATCCAACCGACACCGACGGCGACGGCATCATCGACGCTATCGACGACGAAGACAACAGCCCTGCAGGCGCGCGCGTAACCACTAAAGGTGTTACCCTCGACAGCGACATGGACAAGGTTCCTGACTACAAAGACAAAGAGCCTTATTCTCCTCCTGGCTACCCAGTAAACGCTGACGGCGTTGCACAGGTGCCAAAAGCAATCACTGAAGCTGATGTAAACCGTATCGTTGACGCTAAAATCGCAGCAATCAAATTGCCTACGCCGAAGCCAACTGAATGGTTCCTTCCAAACATCAACTTCTCTGACAACAACTTCACCGTTCGTTCCAGCGAATTTGAAAAACTGTACTACGTAGCTACGGTGTTGAAAAACAACCCGGATCTGAAAGTAGTAGCCGTAGGCCACACCGATGCGCGCGGTTCTGAAGGTTACAACAACGTGTTGTCTTACAACCGTGCTAAATCTGCCATCGAATCACTGGTGAACCAATTCGGCGTTAGCCGCGATCGCGTTGTCCTGAACTGGGCCGGCGAAGGCAGCAAATTGGATCCAACGGCAACTGCAAGTGGCATCAACCGTCGTGTTGAATTCCGCGTAGCTAAAGGCGAAACTGAAATGGCTCGCCCAGAAGGCAAAGAAGCCGGCAAAGGCAGCTTCAAAGGCAACAAAGACGCTGGTTATTAATCACCATCGTTTTTTTAAGGACTCCTTACGTCCATACGATCTGTAAGACTTCCCGAATTTTCTCCCCGTGAGAAAATTCGGGATTTTTTTTGGGGCGGATACGGCAGGGCTTCACCCTGCATTGATGGATTTCGCCCCTTCGGGGCTTAAATTGGAGCGATGAATTAATAACATTCGTCCCGTAGGGACCCAACATCGGTAAAACACCAGCTATGAGGCTAATTCTTGGGTCACTCCTCCTTTTGTTTTCATGCTCGGAAACAAAACATCTCCTTGATACGCCCGCTTGTTTTGTTACCATACTGGGCATCGCACAAGATGGCGGATACCCGCATGCAGGCTGCCAGCGCCAATGCTGCAACCTGGTGTATCAAGGCCGGCGAAAACCGAAACAACCCGTGTGCCTGGGTTTGATTGACCGTGGAACAAAGCAAATATTCATGCTGGAGGCCACTCCCGGTTTTTCGGAACAATGGCGTCAGTTGCAAACCGGAAGCGGATATGCGGATAAAAAAGCACCCGACGGTATCTTTCTCACCCATGCACACATCGGGCATTACGCAGGTTTAATGCAACTGGGCAGAGAGGTGATGGGCGCCAAAAATGTGCCCGTCTGGGCCATGCCGCGTATGGCCGAATTCCTTCGGCAAAATGGCCCATGGAGCCAGCTCGTAAGCCTCAAAAACATTGAAATCAAACCGCTGCAACGCGACAGCGCTGTGCAAATCACCCCGCAACTTCGAATCACCCCGTTTCAGGTGCCGCATCGCGATGAATTTTCCGAAACGGTTGGCTACACCATTGAATCGCCGAGTAAAAAATTGTTGTTTATCCCGGATATCGACAAATGGGAAAAATGGCAAAGCAATGTTGTGGAGGAAGTCAGGAAAGTAGACTACGCGTTGGTGGATGCGACTTTTTATCAGGACGGCGAACTGCCGGGGCGCTCCATCAAAGAAGTGCCGCATCCTTTCGTAGAAGAAACGATGCGGCTGTTCGAACATTTACCGGCCGCTGAACGGGCAAAAATCATCTTTATTCACTTCAATCACACCAATCCGTTGCTTTGGGATGAACCAACGCGAAAGAAGGTGGAACAGGCCGGATTTAAACTGGCTGAGGAGGGCATGCAGCTTGCGCTTTAGGCGTAATCCTCCACTTTTTTCTCGATCGCCGAGGCTGAAACGACACCCACCTGGCGCCACACTTCTTTACCCGATTTGAACATGATGAGCGTCGGAATACTCATCACCTGGTAATGCCCGGCAAGCGCCTCGTGGCGATCCACATCGATTTTAACGATCCGGACTTTTTCGCCCACATCGGATTTTACTTGTTGCAACACCGGCGCCATCACCTTGCAAGGGCCGCACCAATCTGCATAAAAATCAACCAATACCGGCGTATCGGAATTTATCAGGTCTGCAAAATTTACTTTCATCGTTTGATCAGGTTTTTTTAAACTGCGGCGATGGCCGTTAAAATGGTTTCTTCCATGACTACCGGACAACTCAACGAGTTTGAAATCAAACAATACCGGTGCGCTTTATCCAATGCGCCGGCGGCGGCTTGTTCTGCAGCCTCATCCGACAAAATCAGTTTGGGAAACAAGGTAATGCCGGTGAAACCGAATTTGCCGTCAACCCGATCGACAGTTCCGGTAGCTTCGCAGGTAATGGATTCGTAAGGCAATTTCAATTTTTGAGCAAACACCTGGAATGTATTCAAAAAACAACCTACGGTTGCGCCAAGCAACATGGTTTCAGGCGACCAATATCCGGCTTTCCCGCCTGGAAATTCCGGTGGCGTTGTTGAATAAACGACTTCCTGTACATCCGGCGCATGTAAAGACGCGATACCATCAGGTTCCAATCCGGCTTTCAATTTGAACAACATCGTATGTTCCATAATTCTGTTTTTAAATCAATTCTTTCGTGATCTATTTCACGCCACAAAGGTGATAGCTGGCGGAAGGATGTAACGGTGACAATGGTTACACAACCCAAAGGTCTGGGTATTCAGCATGTCCGCAAATGATGCGTATCAGAGGCCTGCCAAAGTTTGATCAGCCTTTTTTTGACACAACCTGAACATATTTGTACCTGAATTGAATTCAAAAAAGAGCCTTTGCCCGGCGAAGTGATGAAGGCGATCCGCTCGGTCGCGTTGTCCTAGCCGGGCAATTTTTGTTGGTATGGTGACTTTGGGTTACCTTGGCCGTAATAACAGGGCTGGGTTTTTCAAGTTGAACAGTCCAGAACGCACATTAACTTACCGCCATTTCAACATGAAAAAATTAACCATCCTGCCCCTTGCCCTTGCCCTTATTTTGACTTCTTGCGATGTTTTACAAGAAGCTGCCAGTACCATTTTGAGCGAACCATCTGCCGAAGAGATCGGTCGCGGACTGAAAGAAGCCTTGAAAGTCGGGGTTTCAAAAGGCGCCAATCAGCTTTCTCAGAAAGACGGCTATTTCAAAAGCGCGTATAAAATTTTACTGCCTCAGGATGTGCGAACGGTTACCGGAAAATTGAAAAATGTACCCGGTTTCAGCAACCTGGAGAATGAACTGCTTGAAAAGATGAACCGTGGCGCTGAAGATGCCGCCAAAGAAGCGTCGCCTATTTTTGTTTCGGCCATCACGGGTATGACCTTCCAGGATGCCACAAATATCCTCATGGGGGCCGACAATGCAGCTACCCAATACCTCAACAAAACCACCCAAAAGCAGTTGTACGATAAATTCAAACCCAAAATCGTCAACTCATTGGATAAAATCGGGGCTAACGACCTGTGGCGTAAAGCGGCCAACGCCTACAACAAAATTCCACTCGTGGATAAAATCAACAGCGACCTGGGCGATTACGTGACCACCGAAGCCCTGAAAGGTTTGTTCAAAAAAATCGAAGAAGAAGAAAAGAACATCCGGAACAACAAACTCGCCCGCAGCTCCGAACTGCTGAAAAAGGTATTCGCCAAGCAAGACGGCAAATAGCCATTCATCATTCATCATTCATCATTCTAAAAAGCCTCCCTCCTCTGGCGGTGGCCCAGCCTTGATTGCCAATCCAGAAAATGTCGGTAAAATCGGCGTCGCTGGGTGCATTTTCGATACTTTTCCAGGTGTCGCCGCCATCGTTGGTTTGCCAGAAGATTCCGTTGTCGCCTACCAGCCAACCGGTGTCGGCGTCTTTAAACCACAACGCCCTGAACGGTTTGTGACGAGCGCCGGTGCTGCCTCCCTGCCGCAATTTCGTCCAGGAGGCGCCACCGTTCATGGTTTTATACAAGGAGCCCTGGTTGCCGCACAGGTAACCGGTTTGGCTGGTGGGAAAATGGATGGCGGTGAAAATATCGTTTTCGATGCGCAGCCGCTCCCAGCTTTTTCCGGCATCCGTGGAACGAATTACCCAACCCGCCCCAGCGGCAAGCAGGGTAGTGGAGTCGGCATACCACACGGCATCCAGTTCGCCGTCTATGTCGTGCAGGGTGTCCTGTTGCCAAAAAGCATTTGGCCCGAAAACATGAAGCCGTCCGCCATGGAAACCTTCGCCGCCAACCGTAGCCCCGTATTTTTCAGTAGGGAAATGCGCGCAACGCAGCCATTGAAAATCGGTGCGAAGCACCTGCCATTGTGCCTGGCCGGGTTCTCTGATCAGTAACTGATCTTGCCCACACACGTATGCGCGCCCGCGGGAATCGAAACTGACATGTTCCATTTTTCGATCGAGCAGGGTGTCGACTTGCCATGACTGGCCACCGTCGGAGCTGGAATAAATCATGCCACTTTCCCAGGCTTTTCCGCCGCAAATGACGCCGTTCAATGAATCTGAAAACCAAACAGCTGTCGGATCATCGCCGGAGGGCAGTGCAATTTCTCGAAAGGAATTGAATGAAATGCGCTCTTTGCCGCAGGCGAGCAGCAAGGATATACATGCCAACAATACAGAGGCGCTGGATTTCACAAATGAATGGAGTAGTTCCGATGGGAAATTGAACCGCCTTTTTCAGGCGATTACAACACCACCGGCGCTTTTTTCTTTTTTACCGTGCCGTTCGAGGTAGGTTTGGCGGGGCTGCTCAAGGCCAATGCCAACACTTCGCTCATTCGTGTGACGTAGTGAAATTTCAAACCTTTGATATATTCGGTTTCAATTTCTTCCACGTGTTTTTGGTTGTCTTTGCACAAGATAACCTCCTTGATGCCGGCTCTTTTTGCAGCCAGGATTTTCTCTTTGATACCACCCACGGGCAGTACTTTGCCGCGCAGGGTGATTTCGCCGGTCATAGCCAGGAAGGGGCGCAAGGGGCGTCCGGTAAATGCAGAAGTGATCGCGGTCAGCATGGTTACGCCTGCTGAAGGGCCGTCTTTGGGGATGGCGCCTTCCGGAATATGGACGTGGATGTCCATTTTTTCCAGCATTTCGTAATCGATCTCCAGCTCGTCGGAGTGCGCTTTGATGTAGCTCAACGCCGTGCTGGCGCTTTCTTTCATCACCTCGCCGAGGTTGCCGGTGAGTTGCAGGCGACCGCCGCCTTTGTTGAGGCTTACTTCGATGAACAAGATTTCGCCACCCACGGAGGTCCAGGCCAGGCCGATGGCTACGCCCGACGATTGTTTTTCCTGATAAACTTCAGGGTCGTATTTCGTAGGTCCAAGGATGCTGTGCAGGTGTTCCGGACGGATGTTGTCTTCGTATGTTTCCTCCATAGCCACCCGTTTGGCTACGTAGCGCATCACAGATCCGATTTCGCGGGAAAGATTCCGTACGCCGCTTTCGGCGGTGTAGCTTTGAATCATTTTGATAAGCGCTTTTTCGGTAATTTTTACGTCGCCAACTTTAAGGCCATGTTCTTTTTTCTGCAGCGGAATCAGGTGGCGCTTCGCGATTTCCACTTTTTCTTCCAGCGAGTATCCGGCAATTTCAATGATTTCCATCCGGTCGAGCAGGGCCGGTTGAATGGTACTCAGGGAGTTGGCCGTAGCGATAAACAGCACTTTCGACAAATCGTACTCAAGTTCGAGGTAGTTGTCGTGGAAGGTGGTGTTTTGTTCCGGATCGAGCACTTCGAGCAGGGCCGACGACGGGTCGCCGCGGAAGTCTTTTCCTACTTTATCGATTTCATCGAGGATGAACACCGGGTTTCCAGCTTTCGCTTTTTTCAGCGATTGCACGATACGCCCGGGCATGGCGCCGATGTAGGTTTTGCGGTGTCCGCGAATTTCGGCTTCGTCGTGCAGGCCGCCGAGGCTCATCCGAACGTATTTGCGTTTAAGCGCTTTGGCGATGCTGTTGCCCAGGGAGGTTTTACCAACACCGGGAGGGCCAACCAGGCACAGGATCGGCGCTTTCATGTCGCCTTTGAGTTTCAGGACGGCCAGGTGTTCGAGGATCCGTTCTTTGACTTTGCTCAGGCCGTAGTGATCGCGATCGAGCACATTTTTTACCTTCTTGAGGTCGAAATTGTCCTTGGTAAAATCATTCCAGGGCAAATCGAGCAGGGTTTCGAGGTAGTTCAGCCCGATGGCATATTCAGCCACCTGCGGATTTACGCGGCGGAGTTTATTGATTTCCCGCGCGAAGGTATCTTCTACGTTTTTCGGCCATTTCTTTTTCAGGGCCCGGGCCAGGAGGGCGTTGATTTCCTCTTCCTGTGGGTTCTGACCGAGTTCTTCCTGAATGGTTTTGAGTTGTTGGTTCAGGAAATAATCGCGCTGTTGTTTTTCAATATCGGTGCGAACTTTATTCTCGATCTGGTCTTTCAGTTCCAGGAGTTGCAGCTCGGAATCCATATATTCGAGGATTTGAGCGGCTTTTTCCTTGAGGTTGCTCAATTCAAGGATTTCCTGTTTCTGGCTGAGTGCAATACCCAGGTTAGAAGCGATGAAGTTTAGCAGGAAGTTGTCGTTGTTGATGTTTTTGAGCATCACGACGGCTTCTGATGGAATTTGAGGAGACAGCTCGATGATTTGTTTGGCTGCATCGCGGACGCTGCTGATGAGCGCCTTGAATTCCATTTTATTTTTCACATTGTCGTATTCCAGCACCGAGATACGGCCCGACATGTAAGGTTCTTCACTTTCAACGTCTTCCAACTGGAATCGTTTACGGCCTTGCAGGATCGCAGTGGTGGATCCGTCGGGCATTTTCAGCAGTTTCAGGATCCGTGCGATGGTGCCGATACGGTATAGGTCGCGCGAGGAAGGCGACTCAATTTTCATATCCTTTTGAGAAAGCACGCCGATGTAGCGGTTTTCCTCATAGGCTTTTTGCACGGCACGGATACTTTTATCGCGGCCGACAGTTATGGGCGTTACAATACCGGGGAATAGCACAGTATTTTTAAGGGGAAGGATGGGTAAAACATCCGGAAATATCTCACCTGCCTTTTCGTCATCTTCTTCCAACGAAAAAAGCGGTACAAAATCGGGCTCATCATCCGATTGGTGGGTCATCAACCAATTATCAAACATACTCATACGACAGAACCAGGATTTGGTGGACTCTGGGATTGGTGGATAAAATGATGGAAATTAAGAGATTAGACTTTTTAATCCGCTTATTTTCCGGCGTTTTTCCGAACAAAAATTTCTTTAACCTCAAATCCAGCCCACAATTATAAACGTAATCTTTGGAATTTTGGTCGGAAAAATGATGCTAAAAATCAAATTGTGTCAAACTGGCAGCAAAAATGCCGACAGCGGACAGTTATGAACTAGGCAAATAACTTGCCAGAGGAGCGAAGGGGGTGTTTTGGCAGGAGGATGGCGACAAAAGGGCAGGCGGGCGCGGAAAGGCTCGCCAAGGCGCAAAGGCGC
>JAEUUR010000118.1 GCA_016787465.1 Saprospiraceae bacterium
AATGGACTTCCAGTAATTCTCTTCCCGTTCCAGGTTTAAGTTTAGGGCGATTTTTTCCATCCGAGGATGGGTCTTGGATGAACTACGCTTCTGAATATCTGGGTGTAGACCCTGTTTACGGCTGGAATAGATATCAAGCACATTGGGTAAAGCTGGATTCGAATTTTAATTTTCAATGGAGCAAGCCCTTTGGCCCTCATGTTTACAACCTGGATCGTTTCCAGGATATCCTTCGCGCTCCCAACGGCGACCTGATTGGAATCGGCGAACGAGGCCCTTTTTTCGTTGACAACAGTTATTACCGAAAAGGCTGGATCATGCGATTCAACGCCGAAGGCGATTCTTTGTGGGATTGGGTAGGCAAAGCGCCCGTAATCAATCCGGGGCCTCATTTTTTCTCCGGGGGCGATATGCTTTCCAGCGGTAGCATCATAGCGGCAGGGTCGGGAACATTGCCAAACACCTATCCAATTTGCTGGTTGGTAAAAATCAGTCCTGACGGTTGCGTGGACACGTTTTTTTGTCATCCGGTAGCCTCTCCAGTGTTGGAGATTCAGGAAGCAAACGCGAAAATTCAAGTATTCCCAAATCCTGCGAGCGGACAGGCTCGTGTGGTACTTCCCAGCGCTGATTTTCTGGGCGGATATTTAGAGGTTTTTGATGTTTCGGGATTTAGGGTATTCCGAAAACGGATCGAAAGCCAGGAAGAACGGCTGGATGTCCGGGGGTATTTGCCTGGGGTGTATCAGGTGAGGTGTTTTTCCAGGGGTTTGAGAAAAACGGAGGCGGTGAGGCTGGTAATAATAAAGAGTTGAACCCAGAATATCGAAAAAATGAACGCCGAAGGAGTGTAACCATCGGCGTTCGTTATTCGGTGTTCGAAATTCAAAATTCCTTCTTACTCTTCTTCCGCATCAAACGCTTCAAAATCAAACAACAGCGAGAAACGCAGGGTGTTGTCGAGCGGGTTGCGCTGGTTGCTGGTTGGTACGAGGTAAGAGAAGTTCAAACCGAAGATGTTGTATTTCACGCCCAGGCCCACGCTGAAATATTTGCGGTTGCCTTTGGAATAGTGTTCGAAGAAATAACCCATCCGGACGGCGAATTGATCGTCGTACCAGTACTCGGTGCCGATACCTACGGTGAATTCTTTCAATTCTTCGCTGAAACCGCCCGGAGCATCGCCAAACGATTTGAAGATACCGCGTACGGGTGAAAGTTGTTTGTAGTCCGGAACGCCGTCGCCATCGTCGTCGATTTCAGGGCGTGGTGTCGGTACCAACAGTTTGTTCAAATCGGTGCTGAAAGTCAGGGTGTTGTAATCATCGAGGCCGAGTTTCAACGCAGCGCCCAAACCGAGGTTGGTCGGGATGTAGTCGCGGTTGATGGAGTTGGTGTAGGTGATCTTGGAACCGAGGTTGCTGACAGCCGCGCCGAAGGTGAAGTCTGATTTGTAGTCATTCAGTTTTACCGGCGTTTTGTAGGTCATGGAGAAATCGGCGGCGCCTGCAATACCCGGCTTGATCTCGTTGCCTTCTACAATACGGCCCGTAGCCAGGTTGGAGTAGATGAATTTCGCGCCAACGGCTGCCGAGAATTTCTCCGATAGTTTTCTTGAATATGCGCCGCTGAATTCGAATTCATTTGGGCGGCCCTGGCCAAGCGATTCGCCCTGGTCGTTGGTAAATTCGATATCGCCCAGGGAGAAGTAGCGCAGGCTGGCGCCGACGGCCTGCAGGTCGTCGATTTTGTAGTAGCCAGACAGGTATGCCAAGTACACCTCGTTCAGGCCCAGGTTGCGCATCCAGGGGGTATAAGTGGCTGAAATCGATACGTTTTTATCTGCAAAAGCCAGTTTGGAAGGGTTGTAGTGCATGCCATTTGGGTCAGCCGAAGTAGCGATACCTACGTCGCCCATGGCGCCACCGCGCGCATCTGGCACGATACGCAGGAAAGGTACAGCGGAGGTGACGGCATTTGCGCAGCGTTCTCCGGTAATAGGGTTGTTGCCGTCAATACATTTCGGCTGAAGTTGGGCAAACATGGTATGGCCTGTAAGAATCAGGCTGAACGCAAATAGCAGCCGCACGGTTAGATTTTTCATATTTTTTGATGCCGTGATTTGGAGGATTTGAACAATTGAATAATTAACTTGAGTAGGCGCCGGTTGGGTTCGCTCCCACAAACTCATGCCTACGCTTGAATTGAATTGCGAATTTCATGCCATGACGCAGCTTTTGCTTTGCCGGTTGTCTGAACTTGGAAAAAATACGCGTCTTATTTCAGAATGACCAGTTTTTCAAATTCGCTTTCTGCGGTGCTGGCGTTTCCGGTGGCGTCGGTACCACGCACTTTTACCCGGTACAAATATACGCCACGTGCCAATTGATCGCCGTATTCATCTTTGCCATCCCATTGAATGTCGGTTACCCGATAGCCATCGTTGTTGGCAAGGGTTTGTTGAATGGTTTTAACCAACTTGCCCGCTACTGAAAAAATACTCACCTGCACATCCAGCACCTGACCGGCCAGGTTGTGCTCGAACTGGAAATAGGTGTTCGTGGTGAAGGGGTTTGGGAAGTTTAACACGTGATCCAGCGCCGCTTTGCCGTCTTCAGCCACCACAAACTCCGTATATCCTTCTCCGGAATTGTTCGCCACATCCCAACCTTTTACGGCAAGTGTATGCTTGCCGGGTGTCAGGTTGTTCAATGGATAAATTGCCTGGCCTTTGCGGGCGTCATCCTGGGCGCTCTGATAAAATTCATTTAATACAATGGTTTCCAGGATGTTACCGTCGAGTACGGCGGTCAGATCGTGGCCCAAACTTGCGCCCGATACATTCATTCCATAATCGTCGGAACATTTCACAAGCACTTTGGGTGCATTGTCGGTGATGCCTCCGAATGCAAACGCATCGGTATTCAAAAACGCTTGAACGAGTGGCGGCGTATTGTCCTGAATCAACCCGGCATTACCTCCGATCACAACCGTTCGATCGGCGCCGGCAGCATCCAGGGGGGTGCCGTTTTCTGCGTAATAGCTGATTTTGCCCAGGCCGTACTCGTATTTGATGTCTTTGGGTACGATAAAATTGATGGAGAATTGACCGTTGTTTACGGTAGCCAGGCCTTTAAAAATGACGTTACGCTGAACAAAAAACTCCTTGGGCTGGCTGGTGGGGTCTTGCACCAGGGTTTCCAGTTTTTGGGCTTTGTCGAAAAGGGTGACAAATACTTTTCCGTTGAACGTATTGATCTGATTGCCCAGGGTATCGGTAACCATGCCGGTCAGGGTAACGGGCATCAGGGCGCGAAGCGTGTCGACGGGGCCGTTTGGTCCGGTGATGCCGGTAGTGGCAACGCGGTATTCAGGCATGGCCAGCAGCATGGCCGGGTCGCCCAGCAGGGTGAATCGGCGCGCATTCTGGATATCCGACGAAAGTTTGTTTTTGGCGTCTTTCAATATTCTTCCAATCGCTCTGTATTTGCCGTTGAGGCGTTTGAAGATGATGCTTTGAACGGCATCCGTCAGGTCTTCATTGCCGTTGATGTACACGGAACGGACGGTTGTAAATAGGGCAACAGCGCCTGAATTAACTCGCAAAAGGGCCTGCTCTCCGCCTGTTAAGGTCGTATAATCGTCGTATCCGCCGAAGGTGCAGGTGGCTGTAATGATGAGCGGGTATTTATTCGGGTTGTCCCAATTAGCGATGTCGTTGTTGTCGATCACGCGCTCCTGCGACCATCCGCGCGGCCCTCCGTGTCCGATGTAGTGGGTGATGAGGTTGCCTTTGAAAATATTGGAATTGATCGCAGCTTTGGCATCGGGGAACCGCTGTCCGGCTGAAGTAGCAACCTGCTGATAAGCGTCGAAATACACCTTTTCATTGTTGAACCATTCCTCGGCATTGGCATTGTCGATGGAGAGTTTATCGGCCTGGTTGATGTGCGCATTGCCGTCTTCGTCGTCGGCGATAAACAGTACCCGCAGGTGCCAGTCGCCCAGCAAGGCTGGATCCTGATCGTAGGCAATAATTTTGTTGGTAAGCGCTTCGGCTTCATCGGCAGAACGCGGCACCAGGCGTCCGACGGAAATATCGAGGGCGCCGGTCAACGCACCGCCTTCATCGGGGCTAAGCAAGCCGAAGTAATCGTCGGAAGGGAACGCGTTGATTGGGCTGAAGGATTCAGCGGTTTCAAAAACGGGGATAAAATCATTGTTGTCTGCGCCGTTCGAATTGTTTTTCGGATCGAAAGAGCCGTCGCCGAACAAAAGCAAGTATTCGAACTTGCCGGGGTCCCGTTCGAGCAGCATCCGGGCAAAATCGCGGATTGCGGTGGGGTCTTTTCCGCCAGAAGAAAACTCATTGAACAGTTGCTGGACGTTGACGGTAGCCACATCCAACCCGCTGTAGCTGCGGCGGTGTTCTGCCAGTCGGAGCGCCTGCGATTCAAATTCAGGGTGATAAATGATGGCCATGTGCAGGTTCTGCAGTCCATGCAGGTTCTGGTTGGCAATTTTACCGGTGGCTACTTCCGGCTTTGGGAATGCCGAGGCGTCGGTCCAGGCAACGAAGTTGCGCAGCGTGCCGAGGGTGGTAGCGCCGAATTCTGCCGTACCGCCGTTTTGACTGAAAGCCTGGCGGAAGGGGGTTTGGGGGGTGGTGACATCCCAGATATGCAGGCTTCCGCTCACGTTTGAAATTCTGAAGGTAGCTTCGGGTTGGTTTAAGGTTTTCAAATCGCGAAAGGCCAGGATAGAGCCGTTCATTTTTAAATACCTGCGAACATTCAATTCGATGTAATCCAGCCAGCCTTCGCTTTGGTCGTTTACCTCCGGGTAGCTGACGGTAACTTGAACCTGGTCGGCGTTGGGTTTGAAATTGCCCACCACAGTGGCATTGGAAGCAAAAGGACCGTCGCCATTGTCGACATCAACAGCGCCAACGGATTTGGAAAGGGTGGTGCCGGCGGCTTCGAAACGAACAGTTTGTCCGACATCGCTCCTTCCGACAAACTCGGCGCGCAGGCGCGCAAGGCTGTCGGGCACGTAATTAGGAAAATCGAACGTGTAGTTTTTAGTTCGGCTTTGATAGAAATAATCGCCGAACCAGCGTTTCCCGGAGCCTTGGGAAGAGGAGTTGAAATTGAGCAGATTGGTCTTTTCTTCTTCCAGGCGCGCGAAATCGTCGAATTGTTCGGTTACATAGGTTGCTGCTACGCTGTTCTGTTCGGAAATCCGGGCGCCGCTGCCGGCGCCGGTAACCAGGAAGTACCAGGCATGGGTGTCATACAGGTTTACACGTGTGGTTAATTGAGGATCGGTTGCGCTGGCGCGGTATTGCATGGTGCGTGGGCCAACGGCGTAAAACAAAATATAATCGCCGGTATTGAATTTGCCGTCGGCTTCACCCACTACCTCGATGGCGTTTTCCAGCAGGTCGTCGGGGCGAATGTCGCTGTTTTTTTCTGGCAACATCAGGCCGCCATTGCCATATAATTTGATGCTTTTGGGATCAATATTGTCAATGTCAGAAATGCCAAGGTCATTTTTTAGGAAATTGTAATCAAGTTTGTAAATGCCACTTTGTTCAACGCCAAACTTGTAAACAGTGCCTGAGCCGAGTACGGAATTGGTGGTGAAGCCACGGGATTGGACTTCAGTTCCTGTGCCCAAAGGTTGCGGAATGGCGGTGATTTCTATTTTGAAGGAAATGGCGCGTTCGAAAGCACTGCCGTTTTTTCGCACCGGAACTACTTTTAACCTGCTGAAATGACTGGCGCGTTCCTGTTCATGGAATACCTGTACTTGGAGGTTGTCGGTTAAAAAAGCATCGTCGGAGGAGGTTTTTTTGTTGAAAGGTTCCCACTCCACATCGACGACACGGGCTGATAACTCCGATTTGCCGCTAATTGGAAAACGTTCGGAATACAGGGGGAGAGAGCGTGCTTCATCGCCATAAGTGCAATTTTCAAATTTCCAAACTTCCACTTCCTGGCCGCTGGCGGTTGTCCAGCTGCCGGGTTTTTGTTGCCATTGTAAGGTTCGTTGGACGGAGATCGGGGTTTGAGCAACCACAGTGGCTGCGCCTAGCAATAACAAAAGTAGGAGTTGATTTTTCATAACCATGTGTTTGAGTAGTTCTGGGATGTTTGGTGCAATGCAAAGTAAAACGGTTGCCCGTGCAATACAGGAACATCTGACAGGCCGTCGGGTTTATTGAAATTTGTCGTCAATTGTCTTATGCCGCACTTGTTCTACTTTTGCGGGCAACTCAGCAAGAATGAAACGAGCCGTTCAGTCAATTTTTCTTCTTCTACGCACCCATGCAGGTCAACGCACTGCCTGGGCTATTATCTGCATTTGGGCGCTATTGCACACTTTTTTGTGCGGTTGCAACAATAAAGAACGGCGCGATATTGAATCGTATTATTTCCCGGTTAAGGAGCTTCGAAAGGGAAAAGTGTATGAATATGCCGTTTCAAATCAGGACTCTATTGCATTGGAATATTGGTATTACCGGGGTGTAGTGCGCGACAGCGGTTTGTTTTTGTCGGGTACCTTTTACGACCAGTCGTTTCAGATTGGGCAAATGATCCGTGAAAAAATTACTTCCGGGGGCGCACTGGCAAAAGAATGCAACTTGTATGAGGCTCCTCCCTCTCCAGAAGATCCGCAGGTACAGATTCCCACCATCATTGACAAGCCGAACGTGTTTCCTTTTTCAGTGGGCGATTCCACGGGCGCCTATGTGTTTGAGCTCCGGTTTTCTCCGCCCGACGACCCGCAAAGCACCATTTACCTCAGTCGTGAGCGCCGCTTCGTCGGCGATGCACCCGATTTCGAATTCAACGGTCAGAATCATCCTTGTATTCGGTTTGCAGTGCATGAAACGATCAGAAGCCAAAAAAACGCCCCCCCCGACCTGGAAAGTTTCGGCGAAGAACGGTACGCCAAAGGGCTCGGCCTGGTGTATTACAGCAAAGCCTATGGCAAAAGCGCTTTTAAAATTGAATCCCGACTGACGGATATTTTCTACATGCAGGAATTGGAGGAAAAAGACAGAGGGAATTGATTTGATTATTCCGATTGATTAGATTATTCGATTGTTCCGATTGAATAGTTATTCAGAAATAATTTAGGCTATAATTTTTATAAATTTCTGAAAATCAATATTTTAATCGAATCAATCGAATCAAGTATGTGGACAGAATTAGTTTTGGGAAAAATGTTCAGTTTCTGCAGATACCTCCCTACGGTCGGTATGACTGCTCGCACAGAGGAAAACCAAGTTCATCGGATTTCTCACTTCGTTCGAAATTTTCCCCAAAACAGCATATTTTCGAGCGTCAGCGAGAAAACTGATGATCAATTGCTTCTTTTTTGCGAGCAGTCATACCGACCGTAGGGAGGTATCTGCACCTCATTTTGCCTGAATACAGTTTCTCTAATTTAATTCTGTCCACATACTTGATTCGATTGTTCGATTATTAATCTCTGCGAAATCCCCCAATCCCACCAAACCGCGTTTTTCTATTCCTAATCGAATCAATCGAATCAATCAATTTTGCCAATCGTTGAAATAATCAATCCATTCGTTGAAATCGCCCATAAGGCCTGGTTGAATCCTGATAGGTTTGTACCTCACAAGCAATCTTTGAACCTATGAAGCATCTGTTTTTGATCTTTTTCAGCCTCCTTTTTCAGGTTTCTTACGCCCAATCACCTGTAACCGGGAACCCGGCTGATCTGCCT
>JAEUUR010000137.1 GCA_016787465.1 Saprospiraceae bacterium
GAAAGTTGCTGGGGGTCGATTCCGATCAATTTTAGTTTTTCCGCCAACGCTTTTGCGGCAATTTCCTGGGTTTTAAATTCAGCTTTTGCCAATTGCAGTGCTTTGTCACTCGCGGATTGATCCCTGTTGAGCGATTCCTGACGAATAAGGTCTGCAGAAAGATATTCCAAACGCGCTTTTATAGTGAGGTAATCTTGTTGGAAAGCTATGTACTGAGGATCTTCCAGGGTAGCGAGCAATTCTCCGCGTCGTACCGACATGCCGGGTATTAATTTCGTGTGTTTTAAATACCCGCCGAAAGGGAAACTGATGGATACTTTATTTTGCGGTGGAGCATCGACGAAACCGTTCACCTGAATGACACTGCCGAGTTTGCGCATTTCTGGCAACCCGCATTCAAGCTGTGCCAGTTGCAATTGTGTGGCCGTTAGAGCCACTTGGGTAGGAATCGATGGCGCTTCGGAATTTTGTGTTTCCTGGTTTGATTTAGATCCGCATGCCGACAGGGCAATTGCAATGATGGCTAAATGTATATATTTCATGATGTTGAGCTTTATCAGCGTGAAAAATGTGTAAGGTTGATAATGGATTGGTTGTACTGGTTAAGCAACTCTGCGTATTCAAGGCGTGCATCTATGATTTGCTTCACACTCATCAACCATTCCAGGTAATTAACCGCTCCGTTGGCAAGCTGTTTGTCAGCTGTTTGCAGCACTGTTATTAAGACTGCCTGTGTGTGTCGTTCAAAATCAAGGAGTGCGTCGCGTTTTGTTTCGAAGTTTTTGACAGCTTGCTTGTATTTGGTTTCAAGCTCATATGTCAGGGCACTCAGCCGGGCCTGTGCAATATCCCGCTCAATGATTGACGCCTGTATACGGGCATTCGCCGCTTTTTTGAAAACAGGCAAATTCATCCCTGCCTGTAAAGTCAAAAATTGGGGTGTTGAACCAAAAAACATTTCTTCCGAATTGATCTGTTGGACGCCTCGAATGGCTTGCAAGCCAATTCCCAGCCGGTATTGTGGCGTCAATTCAGTGCTGGCCACCTTTATTTGACTTTGCGCAAATGACGTTTCCATGATGAGTGGCTCCAGCAATGGTTTCGAAAGTTCAGAGAACGCAGGCACATTGATTAAGGTGAACTTTTGAACAACCGGTTCGAAAGTTTGCGTACTTCCAATAAAGCGATTGAATTGCGCAATCAAGGTTTCTCGCTCAGATTGAACCTGCTTTAATTGTCGGGCTGTTCTACTTCTTTCAAGTTCAATATTAGCTTTTTCAAGCGCATTACTTTCACCTGCTCGCAGGCGATTGATGGCGCGTTTTGAGGCCTGCTCATACAAACTGTCGGCAAAGTGCAGTACCGTTTCTTTTTCGATGAGCGCTCCAATTTCAGCATATTGTTTTGCTACCTCGAAGGCAAGGGCCTTTTTTTCAAAATCGAGTGCTGCGCGCCCTACTGAAGTTTGATTTTCCAACATAGCTGCGCGCGCCTTTGTGACTTTCCGAGGATTAAATGCCTGGGAAGCGGCAAGTCGGTTATCCCAATAATAGGAATTGATCTGCCCGCTTTCGATGGTTAAGTCCATTTTAGGAAGATCACGAGCGGTGCGTTGCAGGGTTTGAAATTGCGTAACATTCAAGGTGTGCGGCCTTAGTGAAGGATGATTTCGGATCGCGGAGTCAATGGCCGCCTCAAGTGAAATTGGAATCTGGCCATACAAAGACGGATTCAATGCCATCGAAAAGCCCAGCACAACGGCTACTTTTTTAGCTATTTTGGGAGGTTTGGACTGCCCAAAATATACATACAATACCGGCAATAGAAATAACGTAAGTAAAGTTGCTGTGATCAGCCCGCCAATTACAACGGTTGCTAACGGGCGTTGCACTTCAGCGCCGGCGCCCTGACTGAATGCCATTGGCAAAAAACCCAGGGAAGCAACTGTGGCTGTCATCAGTACCGGCCGGAGGCGGATTTTGGTGCCTTGCAATACGACCCTGCGTAAATCGTCCATTCCTTCTTTTTTCAACCGGTTAAACTCTGTAATCAATACAATTCCATTTAGTACTGCTACCCCAAACAAGGCAATAAAGCCAATTCCTGCTGAAATGGAGAAAGGCATCCCGAAAAGCGCAAGTGCTAGGATACCGCCCACCGCCGAAAGCGGTATCGCTGAACAAATCAATAATCCTTGTTGCAAGGAGCCAAAAGCGAAATACAACATCAAAAAGATGAGCAACAAAGCTACCGGAACAGCTATCCCGAGCCTTGCTTTGGCGGCTTGCAAGTTTTCAAAACTACCGCCATACGTGATAAAGTAGCCCGCAGGAAATTTGAGTTTCTCTGCTACCTGGGTTCCAAGTTCGTTTACTACGGTTTGGACATCTTTTCCACGAACGTTAAACCCGACAACAATTCTCCTTTGAGCATTTTCCCGCTGAATCTGGTTCGGGCCTTCGATTACCTGGACGTCCGCAAGGTGATTCAGCGGCACCTGAAGACCCGCCGGGGTTTCAACGGTCAGGTTTTGAACGTCTTCAAGTCGGCGGCGCTCCTGACTGGCAAGTCGTACCACCAGGTCAAACCGTTTTTCATCCTCAAAAACCTGTCCGGCCACCGCGCCGGCGAAAGCAGCATTGACCGTTTGATTGACCGTCTCCACACTTAAGCCATATTGTGCAAGCGCAGCCCTTCGGTGTTTGATTAGAATCTGGGGCATACCGGTAACGGATTCTACATATATTTCAGTGGCGCCGTTTACATTTTCCACCAGGTTGCCGAGGCGAGCTGCAAGGGAAGCAAGCGTGTCCAGATTTTCTCCGAAAATCTTGCATACAACGTCTTGTTTAGCTCCGGTCATTAATTCATTAAAACGCATTTGAACCGGATACTGGAACCCTGCTGTTATTCCGGGCACATCTTTTAAGGCTGCCCCCATTTTCTCAGCCATTTCATCGAAGGTTCGGGCGGATGTCCATTGTTTTTTATCTTTTAATATCACCATCATATCGCTCGCTTCTATCGGCATCGGGTCGGTGGGGATTTCTCCACTGCCAATTTTGGTCACTACTTTTTCTACTTCCGGAAAACGGTCAAGGAGAATTTTTGCGGTTTGTTGGGTGAATGAAATCGTGGTGCCCAAGTTACTTCCCATGAGTACGCGCGTGTCGACCGCAAAATCACCCTCTTCAAGTTCAGGTATAAATTCACCACCCAACTTGTTTAAGACCAAGAGTGCAACAACAAATACGAACACAGCTGAGGCAATAGCAATTTTGGGAAATTGTAATACCTGGCTAAGTCGTTTTTGAAACATTCTTTCAATGCGTCCCATCATCCGGTCGGAAAAAGAAGGTTTCAGCGTGGCCTTTTTACTTAATGCCAACGTAGACATTGCCGGAATAAAAGTGAGCGACATCACGAAGGCCCCAAGCAGGGCAAAGGCTACCGTTTGGGCCATGGGTTTGAACATCTTTCCTTCGATGCCTTCCAATGCAAAAATCGGTAAATACACAACCAGGATGATTATTTGACCGAAAACAGCCGCATTCATCATCCTGGAAGCCGATTTTTCAACCTGCGTATCCATTTGAGCTTGTGTCAATCGGGCAGTCTCTGTGTGCGGAAGGGTTTTGGAGTGCGAAAGCTGGTGCATCACCGCTTCCACGATAATCACCGCCCCGTCAACAATTAATCCAAAATCCAGGGCGCCTAAACTCATCAGGTTTCCGCTTACGCCGAACATATTCATCAGAATTACGGCAATCAACATGGAAAGTGGTATGACAGACGCTACCAGCAAGCCTGCCCTCAGGTTTCCCAGGAATAAAACCAATACAAACACGACAATCAATGCGCCTTCCAGCAGGTTTGTTTCTACCGTGCTGATGGCGTTGTTTACCATCTTGGTTCTGTCCAAAAATGGTTCTATCAGCACTCCCTCCGGCAGCGCTTTTTGTATTTCGGCAATCCGATCTTTCACCCGTTTAATTACTGCGGAAGAGTTTTCCCCCTTCAACATCATAACGACAGCGCCGGCAACTTCACCTTCGTCGTTGTAACACACAGCGCCATAACGTGTGGCTGTTCCATAACCTACGGTTGCTACGTCGCTGATTTTCACAGGAATACCGGTTGAGGTTGATTTGACAACAACCTGTTCAATATCGCTCAGTTGTCCAACCAGGCCTTCACTTCTGATAAAAAGCACCGTTGGCCCTTTTTCGATGTAAGCGCCTCCGGCATTTTGGTTGTTGGCCTCAAGTGCATTAAAAACATCATTAATCGTTATCTGATGCGATTTCAGGCGGTCAGGAATGACACTCACTTCGTATTGTTTAAGCAACCCGCCAAAAGTGCTTACATCGGCGACCCCCGGAACGCCGAGCAGTTGGCGACGAACGATCCAGTCCTGCATGGTTCTTAATTCAACCGGAGAATATTTTTGTTCATACCCTGGCATCGGGCGCAACACATATTGGTAAATTTCGCCCAAGCCGGTTGTAACTGGCGCCAGCCCTGGCGTTCCGAGCCCGGGCGGAAGTTCTGATTGAACACGCTGAAGTCGTTCGCTTACCTGTTGTCTCGCCCAATAAACATCAATATCATCATGAAATACGATGGTTACCACACTCAGGCCGAATCTGGAAAAACTGCGAATTTCTTTCAGTCCGGGAATATTGTTGTTTGCCTGTTCAATTGGAAAAGTGATAAAACGTTCAATGTCCGGGGCGCCGAGAGAAGGGGAAACCGTAATGACTTGCACCTGATTGTCGGTAATGTCCGGCACGGCATCGATCGGCAAAAGTGTTAGTTGAAAAACTCCGTAAGCGATCATTGCAGCGGTAAATACCAATACAACAAGCTTGTTTTTTATGGAAAAACGGATAATACCTTGTAGCATAATAGATGGATTGCAAGGCAGGATTCTTACCTGCCAAAATCAATCGAACTTGGACTTGAGCACATCCAAGCGTCAAGTTGCGATATGAAATGGTTAAATGAAAATGCAGTGCGCCACAAAATGCGCACGGAAGCCGGCTCGAGGAAAAGCCGGAAAACCATCTAATTAAACTATTGGAGGACGAAATACACCTGTAAGGGAAGCTGTTGGCCTAAAAAATTCGTCAAAAATTAAATGGACTCTTGCCGATTCGCAAAAAGTCCAGGATAAAGCGTTTTCAAAAACCGGAGGATGGTCTACTGTACTCTCGGCTAATACAACATGGATACAGTGCAGGGGAAGACTCTCGTGCCGGCTGTCGGAAGTTTCATGGGTATTGTTGAAATAATGAAGCCAGATGAAGCCGGTAAATGTAAGTGCAGTATCTTCAACTTTATGCACTTGAAAATGGTCGATAAGACTGGGCGTACGCACCAACTCTGCCAACAGGTTATGCCCTGAAGCGAACTGACAAACCAACAACCAAACGACTATTTGTTTCATTCGGCAAAGATAAAGCGAAAAGTCGATATAACCTTCGCGCTGTTTGGTTATGAAAACAGCGCGAAGGCTAAAGCGTTGATTAACAGCGCTCTGTATGACAGGTTATTGGGCAACTTGTAAATTTAAATGGGAAATGGGAAATGGGAAATGGGAAATGGGAAATGGGAAATGGGAAATGGGAAAATTTAAAATGTAAATGGGAAAATGTAAATGGGAAAAGGATTTACATTCAATTTTACATTTTAAATTTTCCCATTTACATTTTAAATTAAAAAACTACCCTGCGGATAGTCAGTTTCTTTTAAAATCGAACAACAATTGTTTATTTGTTATTTGTCACGTTTCCCGAACCGGATACAGAGGTTTTTACCTTGCCTTTTACGCCCAAACGTACATCACCGGAGCCGGAAATTGCCACATCTGCTGCTTCTCCATTCAATTTGCTGGCATCCACATCTCCGGAGCCGGAAATAGCAATCGATTGTTCTTCCGCTTTTCCTTTTAAAGTCATGTCGCTACTTCCGGAAATCGCGACATGCAAGTTTTTAACATCGAATTCAGCCTTTACATCCCCGGAGCCGCTGGTAGCCAGTTTAAAATCGGAGGCCCTGATCACCGACAGGGATTCAATATCAGAGGAGCCGCTGGTGGCGATGGAGGTGAGTTTACGATAGGTAATAGTCAGTGTGGCACTAAAATTGTTCCAATGGCCGTTTTTGGTTTTGATCCTCAAAGTTCCTTCTGATACTTCGGTCAAGATGTTTTCAGGATCGATTCCCTTGGTTTCCAAAACGATCGACTCGGCATCCCCTTCTTTCAGGTAAACCTTGTCGTACCCTCCAGAAATGCCTATTTTATCAAAGGACGATAGTGTTCTTGTCACTTTCGTTTGAGCGTTTAATAAAAATGGAACAAGCACCAGGGCTAAAAAGAGCACGTGAGTTTTCATAGTCGAAATAGTTGTAATGAATTGAATTAAGTGTAGCAGTTTCAAAGACAATTTAATTCCTGAGCGGTTGCTTTTTTAGGGAAACAAATTTGTTCGGTCGCTACAAACATCAAAATCCGATTACTTTTGCGGCTTAATAGACAACCCCGTTCAACCCTTTCTGATACGATGTCAAAAAAATTACTCATAGTAGAATCGCCTGCAAAAGCGAAAACCATCGAAAAATACCTCGGCGCTGATTTTTCCGTAAAATCATCCTACGGCCATATTCGTGACCTGGAAAAAGGAAATGACCTGGGTGTGGAAGTCGACAATGGTTATCGACCGAACTATGTAATTCCTTCGGATAAATACAAGACAGTCAAGGAGTTAAAAGAAAGTGCGGCTAAAGCGGAAGAAGTATGGCTTGCAACGGACGAAGACCGTGAAGGAGAGGCTATCAGTTGGCATTTGTGTGAAGTGCTGAAACTCGATCCTGCTACCACGCGGAGAATCGTTTTCCATGAAATTACCAAACCCGCCATCCAACGAGCTGTACAGCAGCCCAGAACCGTTGACATGAACCTGGTTAATGCACAACAAGCCCGACGGGTACTTGATCGGCTTGTGGGCTGGGAATTAAGCGGCCTGTTGTGGAAAAAAGTAAAAGGTCAGCTATCAGCCGGGCGTGTTCAATCCGTTGCCGTAAAATTAATTGTAGAACGAGAGCGTGAAATTCAACAATTCAAGATTGCCGCGTATTTTAAAATTGTAGCCCAATTTTTTGCGGTAAACAGTCAAGGCAAAACAGTAACTTTCAAAGCAGAAAGTCCCACGCGTTTCGAAAATATCGGCGGTGCAGATAACTTTTTGAAAAAATGTATCGGCGCCAATTTTTCAGTTGCCAATATTGACGTTCGACCAACACGGAGGAAACCGGCGCCCCCTTTCACCACCTCCACCCTACAGCAGGAAGCGAGTCGCAAATTAGGTTTTTCGGTGAACCGTACCATGTCGGTAGCTCAAAAACTTTATGAAGAAGGTTTCATCACCTACATGCGTACTGATTCAACCAATCTTTCCGAAACTGCCATTCAGGCAATGGGAGCTGAAATTGAAAAACAATTTGGTACTAAATACAAACACGAACGACGTTACAAAACCAAAAACGAATCAGCTCAGGAAGC
>JAEUUR010000191.1 GCA_016787465.1 Saprospiraceae bacterium
GATAAAATTCTATTGTTGCGAAGTAGGCACGACCCAAATGGTCATCCTGCGTGTGTATCAATTGAACTACGATGGCACTATTTCAACTTACCCCGACGGCACGCCGATTTACAACGAATGCCAGGTAGAGGTAACTATTCAGGATAAATTGAAGCCGGTTTGTCAGCCGCCATTGAATGTCACCGTAAATTGTGAAAACTTCGATCCATCACTCTGGACCTATGGCATACCGCTGGTGTACGATAACTGCTGCCTCGATGCAACCAAAGAATTCATGGGGCAAAAGGGTTTGACACACTCGGTCAGCTACACCCAGTTCGACACCACCTGCAACAAAGGAACAATTATCCGTACATTCCGTGCATTCGATTGCCGCGGAGCTTCCTCTCAGTGTACCCAACGTATCGTGGTGAATTATGAGCAGGATTACTACATCAAATTCCCTGATGATAAAATCGTGACGGTTTGCGATGGTACAGGGATTTTCGGCGAACCAACGTTCTATGGTGAAGACTGTGAACTGCTTGGAGTTACCTACGAAGATCAGGTATACACCGTAGTACCGGATGCATGTTACAAAATTGAACGCACCTGGAAGGTAATCAACTGGTGTACCTATAACCCGCAATGGGGCTGCGTGAATGTTCCGAATCCGAACCCGAATTCGAATATCAACCATGCCACCAACCTGCCGGGGCCAACTGTTTCGCCCATTCAAACTCCTGGCGATCCGTGGAAATCGACGATTGTAAAAATCAATCCAAACGATGCGCAGGCTACGAATTACAGCATATTCTGGGATCCAACTGCCAATTGTTACACCTATAAGCAGATCATTAAAGTAACTGATTTGCACGCACCGATCATCGAGTGCCCAACCAGCCCGCAGGAGTTTTGCGACCTGACGAACAACAATCCGCAGTTGTGGAACGAATCTTACTGGTGGGATCCGGTACTGGAATCACATGATTTGTGCGAAGGCCCCGTCGACCTGAACATCACGGCGAGCGACCTTTGCTCCGGCTCAAACCTGAGTATCCGCTACTTGTTGTTGTTGGATCTGGATGGCGACGGAATCATGGAAACTGTGGTTAACAGTGTGAACCCTCCTACGGCCGGTACCGTGAATTACAACAATTTAAACACGCCAAACTTCAGTGGCGGCACGGTGCGTAACTTTGATGAAAGGGCAGTTTCGGCTGCTCAGAAATACAGGTTCACCCTGCAAACAACGGTGAACGGCAACAGCCTGGTAGGTTCCGTGCGCTGGAATACCCTGAACGCACCTAACACTTATGCGCTGCCTGAATTACCGTACGGTACGCACAAGATCAAGTGGATTGTTGGTGATGGTTGCGGAAATGAAGCAGTTTGCGAATACACATTCATCGTGAAAGACTGCAAACCGCCTACCGTTACTTGCACGAATGGCCTGACGATCAACATGATGCCTAACGGAATGATTACGGTGTTCCCAAGCGATTTCCTGGTGAATGCAAACGATAACTGCACGCCGGATGATTATCTGGTATTCGGTATTCGCAAATCTGGCACCGGCACCGGCTTCCCATTCGATGCAAACGGTCAGCCAGTAGTTAGTCTGCAATTCAATTGTGATGAACTGGGTACGCAACCGATCGAATTGTGGGGAATGGATGCCGCGGGCAATGCAGATTATTGTGAAACCTATATCATCGTACAGGATAATTCTTCCAACTGTGTGAACGACATGGCTACCGTTTCGGGCGCATTGAAAACGGAAGACAACAACGGCCTGGAAGAAAGCGATGTGGAGCTGTCGGGTCAAAACCCTGCAGGGCCTGCTTTCAACCTGTTCGATATGACCGACCAATCCGGTGTGTATGATTTCAACCATGTGGTACCGGTATTCTCGAACTATACCGTAACGCCTACGAAAGACGATAACCCGCTCAACGGTTTGACAACGTACGACCTGGTCTTGATCAGCAAACACATCCTTGGTATTGCACCGCTCGGTTCACCTTACAAGATGATTGCTGCCGATGCCAACCGATCAAACTCGATTACGACCTTCGACATCGTCGAGCTGCGTAAACTGATCCTGGGTATCTATCCTGAATTGCCTAACAATACCAGCTGGAGGTTCGTCGACAGTGAATTCAACTTCGCTAACCCGGACAATCCATTCGCTGCACCGTTCCCTGAAAGCAAATCAGTAGCAAGTATTCAGACCAATGATATGGCGCAGGATTTCATGGCCATCAAGATTGGCGACGTGAACGGAACGGCTGTTTCGAACTCGCTGATGATCAACGAAGACCGCAGTGTAGGTACGATGGTATTCGATGCCGACGATCGCGAAGTAAAAGCAGGTGAAGTATTTGAAGTGAAATTCAAAGCCGCCGAACATGTCACTGGTTACCAGTTCACCCTCAACTACAACGACCTGGAAATTATGGACATCATCACGCCGGAAAACATGAAGTCGGACAACTTTGCCATCTTCCCGGATGAGCATGCGCTTACGACCTCCTGGAATGGCGATGGCCAGGCAGAATTTACGCTGAAATTCCGTGCAAACCGTGCAGGCCAGATCAGCAAAATGTTGAACCTGTCGAGCCGCATCACTAAAGCGGAAGCATACAGAGTGGCCAACGACAATGTAACGGCTGAGCAATTGAACATCTCGCTGCGCTTCAACGGTAAAGAAGGTTATGTACTCTCCGGTGTTGGCTTCGAATTGTACCAAAACCAACCCAATCCGTTTGTAAACCGCACGATGATCGGCTTCCACCTGCCTGAAGCAACCTCTGCAAAACTGACCGTGTACGATCAATCGGGTCGCTTGGTGTACTCGCAAAAAGGAGACTTTACGAAAGGTTATAACTCCTTTATGCTCGACAAAGCGATGTTGAATACCACCGGTGTGTTGTTCTACACCGTTGAAACCGACAACGATTCAGCTACGAAGAAGATGATTCAATCCAAGTAATACCGTGATTAAAGTGATTTTTATGATTTGAGTGACGGATAATTCTTGATTTTCAAATGATTATTGCGATCACGATTTTCACAATCACTTTACGTTGAATATCTCCTGATTGTTTGGTTCCAGGTAAATAAATTAAAACCTGGAACCAACAATTCAGAGTGAGTGTGAGGGCTTTTGGCTCGCCTACGGCTCGCATCCAGTATCCAAAATCCAGTATCCAGCATCCAAAATCCAGTATCCCAAAAAAAAGAAACAGTTGCTCTTTTCACTCACACGGGCGCGGGCGCTTCGAAAAGTCGGGGCGCTCGTTTTTCCCAGCCCAATTGGAAGAGCGAAAGAAATCCCTTTACGCTGGTTTATAATCCATAATCCAGTCAGCATGGCGAACGCCAGCTCGACACGTGGCATAAGACATCACACAAGGCCATGTCGAGGCACGCCAATTTTTCTCTGTTAATCTCCTGAAAGGGGCGGTCAGACGGGACACCTTGTCTGGCCGCTTTCTTTTTTTCTGATGCATAACAATAAAAAAACGTGTTTAATCGGCTTGATTTTAGTTAATTGTGCAATTATCTAGGAAGACATGAAGAAATTTGCTCATTTTTACAGCAACTTCAACAGGCCGGATAAGTCCGTTTTAATCGATACAAACACAAGACCGTTTTTCATGTCAAGCCTTATTCCCCGCACAGGTTTTTGCCTGTTGCTTCCGCTTTTTGTTTGCTTTCTGAAACCGATTCACGCACAACCGGTTGCCCTGGCCTCTTCGAATGCGCCACTTTGCGCCGGAGCTTCGGAGTTGCAATTGTTTGAAACGGGCGGCCATGCCATTACCTGGCATTGGAACGGGCCAAACAACTTTACATCCAGTGCCCAAAATCCGGTCATTCAGCAACCCCCATTATCAGCTGCCGGTATTTACTTCGTAACTATTTCCAACGCACAGGGGCAAACTGCTTCAGCATTTGTTGAAGTCGCCATACACCAACCCGGTACGCTTTCGTGCAACGATCTGGTGTTTATTTCCCCAGGCGACAACGGCATCACTGAAATATTACCTCAAACCGTTTTACAGGGCAGTTACGATTTTGATTTTTACACGGTTGAAGTGTTTACCAATACCGGAGAAAGCCTCGGGAATGAGGTGTCGTGCGCGTTTCAGGGACAAACCCTGCGCTACCGGGTAACAGATATTTGCGACGGTAATGCGTGTTGGGGTTTTTTAAAAATCGACGATAAGAAGCCGCCTAAAATGGTCTGCTCCGAATTGATTTATACTTGTGCAACAAGCAACTACGCGCCTGAATACATGTTCAACGAGTTGGGAATTCAAGAAGCTTATCCAACCGTGTCCGACAATTGCCAGTC
>JAEUUR010000199.1 GCA_016787465.1 Saprospiraceae bacterium
GCAGTGTAATACCTCCTAATAAAAGTTTAAATTTAACCAGCGTGACTTGCCCGGGCTTCAAATTTGAGGGATTCGGTGGGGAATCATAACGCATTTTGAGGTATTGCTCCCGGTTGATTACCTGAAAGTTGTCGGAAACAGACAATTCAGTGGTAACTTCCATATTCGAAAGGGTGGCAGGTGCATTTCCATCGTTGAGCAATAAAAAACTGTAAGCAAACCGAGTAGAATTAAGTGTTTGGAGCGCCAGGTTTGAAGCGAACATCAGATCTGGTTTGTCTGCTGGAACCCTTGGATTTACAGAAACACCGAAACCTTTATTGTTGGCAGAATTCGTTTCCAGAACAGCGCCATTGGAATTCAATGCAACCGACAACCAAAACCGGCTTCTGAATAAATTGGGTTCGGAAATTTCAGCCTGGATATCAATGGCCTGTCCGGCTTGCAGAATTATTACCGGAGGAAGTGATGTCATACGCATGGCGGTATAGTCGACCGTCGCGAAATGATCATAGATCACCGCTCCGTCATCATCGAAATGGTATCTGGAAATTTCCAGGTCGACCTTCATATCTGTAAGGTTAACAGCCCGGTTACCTGTGTTTTTTATTCTCAAAGAGTACATAGCCCTGTTTTGATCAATGGTTGTGATTTTCACTCTTTGATCCGTAATAACCAGGTCGGCGTTAGCATAAGCGGTTGAGGATGCCAAACAAAGGGCAGTCAGAAGTAGCTGAAAAAATGTTGTTTTCATCATGAATGGTTGAATGATTGTGAGTCAAATGAGTACTTTTGAACCTTTATACCTCTTACTTGATTTTTCTTAAGGCTTACCGCTACTTTTTTATTTTGATGAACTACAATCCTGAATCAACCTTGTTCCGCTCCTTACTTTTTGGTTGTTTGGCACTTTTGATCTCATGTCCCATATCTGCTCAATCGACTGCAGCAACCAGTGATAATGCCACTCGGCTCATTGATTCCTTGTCCCAAAAGTGTCTGAGATTATACCATCCGCAACAGACTGAAGCCTTGGTCTGCATCGATAGCGCCATCGAGTTGATGATTGCCGTGGCGGGTAAAAAACACCCGGCCTATAGCCGGGCAATTGAAGTCAAAGCCACGATGCTGACAGACTCCCGGAAATTTGAAGAAGCGGAAGTCCTGCTACAGGAAGCACTGCTCGTATTAAGGTCGATTCCGGATACGAATACCACCCAGTTTGCCAGGCTGCTATACAGCTATGCTCGTCTAAAGAAAAACGGTAACGTTCCGGAAAGTTTGAAGTATTATGAACGGTCACAACGGTTGTTTGAACTACTCAATGCGGTGACGCACCCTACATATTCCAGAATTTTTGATGATTTGGGTTTCGTTCTTTACAATGCAGGTCAATATGAAGCAGCGGCAGATGCCATGGCTAAATCAAAAGAAATACAAGAAACCCAACAAAGTACAAATAAGCCAGCTTATTTGGTAACACTGGTGAATCTGGGTGCGTTGAATTATGCCCTGAACAAACGCGATAAGGCGCTAACTTACTTTGAAGAAGCAGCCCAACAATATGAAGTGCAAAATCAAACGTCACAAGCCAATTATGCCGTGGTTCTGAACAACCTGGGATACATGTACACGGAAATGGGCAACCATGAAAAGTCAAAACAAACCTATTTCAGGTCGAAAACACTGCTGGAAAATTCAAAGATGCAAGAATCTCCCGAATACGCTCAATTGCTGCTGAATATCGGAAGCTCACATTTTGCGCTAAAGGAGTACGATCAGGCCGAAGCGGCATTTTTGGAAAGCAAATCAACCTACGAGAAAGCCGGACATGACAAAGCCATTCTCTATTTCAGGGCTTGGCGTAATATCGCAGTGGTTAAACATGCTCAAGGGCTATATACGGAAGCAATTCCTGTATTTGAAGACGTTTTGAAAGGATGGTCGGAGGCCGTCGGTGAACTTGATAATTTTTACCTGGAATCTATGAATAGGCTGGTGGACGCGCTTTATAAGGCCGGAAACTATCAGGCCGCAGGTAAATACATTGAATCCTGCACGGCATTGGAAAAACGCCTGCTCAACCGCGCCGGCGCATATTTTTCCCAGCCCGAAATGATGAATTATTTGCCTTCCATTTCATTGTCCGACCATTGGTTTGGTCCGCTGTTGAAAATCCAAGGATTGGAACAACACAGTCTGTGTGAAGCATATTACGATGCCCAGTTATTCAGGAAAGGTTATTTTCTTGAATCTTCATTAATTGCGCAAAACCTGATTGCGGCCGCTCCCGAATCAATCCGGCAGCGCTTCACCGAATGGAAAAAGTGTCAGGAAAAACTGAGCGAACTTTATGCTTTACCAATTGCCGAACGTTTGCTGAACGTCGATTCCCTTGAGGTTGTTGGTATCGATCTGGAAAAAGAACTGCTGCATGCTCTTCCAGGTTTTGCGGAAGCAAGGCTGGAAGTGCGCTGGCAGGATGTCATGCATGCCCTGCCTTCCGGCGCTGCGGCTATTGAATTTGTTGACTATACCGATTATCCTGTCGACGGGAAATCGGAACGTGTTTTTGCAGCCTTGGTTTTGATTCCTAATGCTACAACACCACGATTTGTCAGTTTGTGTAACGCTTCCGACCTTGAGAAACTGACACTTCGTTCCAAATCCTGGTTGTCTGATTATACCGATAAATTATACAGTTACAAGCAGCCAAAAGGTTTGTTGAGCATGTATGATCTGATCTGGGATCGCCTGGAACCGGCACTTCAGGGCGCTTCCACCATCTATTACAGTCCGTCTGGATTACTGCATCGTTTAAACCCGGAAGCTATTCAACGCAAGGATGGCTCCCGCCTGGCCGACCATTTTTCGTTCATCAAAATAGGCAGTACACGCCAATTGGTAATTCGGGATAACCACAAACCGAAGATGTTGGCAAATACAGCGGCGGTGATTGGCGGTATTCAGTACGACCTCCAAAGTACAAGCTTGGAAAATATGAATCCGTATCAAACCCAAACCAGCTCAACCGACGATTCCCGTGGTTTTGGGTTCAATGATGCGGATTCGACACTTCGCCGCAATGATTGGAAATACCTCGAC
>JAEUUR010000228.1 GCA_016787465.1 Saprospiraceae bacterium
AAGATGAAAAATTCATCATTCATCATTCATCATTCATCATTCATCATTCATCATTCATCATTCATCATTCATCATTCATTCCCACTTAAAACTCAGTTGCTCATCATTCGGCAGCAATTGAAAACTTTTCCGATGCCAGGGGGTAACGCCATGTTGTCGAATTGCTTCTCGGTGGGCTTGGGTAGGATAACCTTTGTTTTCCAGCCAGCCATAATCTGGAAATTCCTGATGGAGGTTACGCATGGCTTCATCACGCCATGTTTTGGCAAGAACGGACGCCGCCGCGATGGAAGCATATTTTCCATCGCCTTTCACGACGCAAAGGTGGGGCGTTTGCGGGTAAGGATAAAACCGGTTGCCATCAACAAGAATCAGCTCCGGGCGCGCACGCGTGAGCGCGTCGAGCGCGCGATGCATGGCTAAAAAAGAGGCTTTTAAAATATTGATACGATCGATTTCCTGTGCGCTCACCTCTGCTACTGCCCAATCGATGGCTTCAGCTTCGACAACGGTTCGGAGCTGATCACGCTGATGCTCGGTTAGTTGCTTGGAATCGTTGAGCAAGGGGTGGTAAAAATCGCGCGGTAAAATTACAGCCGCCGCAAATACCGATCCGGCCAGGCAGCCCCGGCCGGCTTCGTCGCAGCCGGCTTCGAGTAAGTGTGGGTCGTGAAAAGGGAGCAACATGCGCGTTGTAAAGATACCTCAAGGGCTTTAATTCGTACATGATCACCGCCACAAAATGCTTACAGAAAATGCAGGCGCTAACAAACTTGAAAATCAAATGAGTTCCTCTGTGGAATCAGACAAATCAAAAAAATCCGCGATTAACCTTAATTAACCTTCCTTCAACACTGCTTAACCTCTTTCCGAAAAACCGAAGTATACTTTTGTGCCATCGAATCAATCGAATCAATCGAATCAATCGAATCAATCATGAAATCACTTTCACTACTTCCTTTTCTTTTACTGCCTTTTCTGTTGAGCGCCCAAAAGTTTACCCTGCGAGGCACGCTGGGCGACACCTCTACCCAGCCGATCATAGGCGCCACGGTAATGTTATTGGCGCCCAAAGACAGTTCCCTGCTTTCATTTACCCGAACCAATGTAGAAGGCGTCTGGGATTTTAAAAACCTGAGTTCAGGCGAATATTTACTTCGCGCTACCTATTTCGGGTATAAAAACTTTCAGCAAAAAGTGACCCTGGGAGGCGCGGAACCGGTTGTGGATTTGGGTAAAATCAATATGGAAGTGCGGTCTAATTTGTTGAATGAAGTGGAAATTAAGGGAGAAGCAAACCCGGTGACTTTCCGAAATGACACCATCGAGTTCAATGCCGGTTCGTTTAAAGTAAAAGACAATGCGGTGGTGGAAGATCTGTTGAAAAAACTGCCGGGCGTGGATGTCGCCAAAGACGGTACCATCACAGCCCAGGGTAAGGAGGTGCAGAATGTTACGGTGGAAGGGAAAAAATTTTTCGGAAACGACCCAAAAATGGCTACTCAAAATTTGCCTGCCGATGCCGTAAAAAAAGTGCAGGTATTTGATAAAAAATCGGAAGCTTCGCAGTTTACGGGCGTCGACGACGGCACACGCGAACGAACCATCAACCTCGATCTGAAAGACGACAAGAAAAAAGGCTGGTTCGGTAAAATTATTGGCGGCGGTGGTGTGAGCGAAGGCGGCGACTTTCGTTATGAAGGCCGCACAACCCTGAACAGTTTTAAACCCAAACGCCAGATTTCTATACTCGGCATGGCCAACAACGTGAACCAGGCCGGCTTCTCGATCGATGATTACATGGCGTTCAGCGGCGCCATGCGCTCCATGATGGGCGGCGGCGGCGGCCGGATTTCCTTGCAATTCGATGGCAATAACATGCCCGTTCCACTCGATTTTGGAAACAACAACGGCTTCATCAATACCTATGCCGGCGGACTGAATTTCAACCAGGAGTACGGCAAAAAGAACAATTTCAACGGTTCTTATTTCTACAGCCGTTCCGATAAAAATATGGATGAAAACACGTTGCGCACCTCTTCCCTGAGCAACGGCCAATTTGCAACTACCAGCAACAGCGCGCAGGAAAATATCACAGATAACCACCGGATCAATTTCACCCTCGATCAACGGATCGATTCGTTTAACACCGTGCAATTGACTTCCAATTTCCTGCATACCACCAATGAGCAACAACAACAGGCGTTCAGCCAAACGACAAATGGAAACGGCGCCATTCAAAACGAAGGTAGCCGCGATTATTATTCAGATGCCAATGCTTCCAACTGGTCTGGCTCGGCACTTTGGCGCCATCGTTTCAAAAATAAAAAAGGAAGGAATTTTACGACCAACTTCGATTTTGGTCTCAACGAAAACAACCTGTTCAGCAACAGTACCGCCCCTAATCGCCTGTACGCCAATAACGGGCAACTCATTGCTTCTGATACCATTGCGCAGGAACAAGATTTTAATAACCACGTGACAAACTGGGGCGCCAAGGCTACCTACACCGAGCCATTGGGGAAAAAACGTTACCTGGAATTCAACTACGGTTATTTTAAAACGGTGAACAAGGCAGATAAAGATGTGTACGACACCAACAACGGTGAAAAATCGTTCAACAACCTGCTTTCCAATGCCTATGAAAATACCTTTGGCTACCATCGCGGCGGCGTTGGCTTCCGGCTGAACCGCAAAACCTGGAACATGGGTGTCGGCGTCGATTACCAGTCGGCCCTGCTGGAAGGAATTATAACCGAAGGTCAAGGAGCGCCTGTCAGCAAAACGTACCAACACATTCTGCCGCGCACAAACGTACACATCGAGCTGAAACAAAACCGAAACATCGACCTGAACTACAGCGCATCGGTGGATGCACCGACAGTTTCCCAATTGCAACCGGTACCCGATATCAGCGACCCGCTGAATATCAGCGAAGGCAACCCCAACCTGCGGCCTGAATATGCGCACAACGTCAACCTGAATTTCATGAATTTCAACCCTGAAAACTTTAGCAGCCTGTTCGGAGGTATTTTTGCCACCGTCACCCAGGATAAAATCGTTATGGCGCAAAGTGTTGATCCACAAACATTTGTCAGAAGTTATACCCCGATAAATACCGATCTGGCTATGAACCTGAGCGCTCAGCTTTCCTACGGCATGCGGATTAAAAAACTGGACAGCCGCTTTAGGCTCAGTTTGCGTGGAAGTGTAAATCAAGGCGAAGGTTTGATCAACGGCGGTAAAAATGAAACCACCACCACGACCTTCGGCCCCGGCTTGTCCTGGGATTTTGAACCGGCCGACTGGTTCACCTTTTCATCGGAAGCCAGATTCAATTGGAACGAAACCAGCTATTCGATCGACCGTAATTTCAACCAAAACTACCTGTCTCAAACCTATAACAACGAAGTAAATATTCAATTCGGGAAGGGCTTTGCGTTTAATTCATCCCTCGATTTGACCATCAACAACGGCTATTCTGACGGATTCGACCAGCCAATTCCAATCTGGAATGCCACGTTTTCGAAATTCCTGTTGAAAGGCAAAAAACTGGAGGTGGCGCTCACCGTGAGGGATATTTTGAACCGGAATGTGGGTATTTCACGGACGGCCAACCTGAACTATGTGGAAGACCGCAGCGTGTCTTCTCTAGGTAGAGTCGGACTGCTTCGCCTGACGTATTCGCTTAACAGCCTTGGAGGCCCAGGCGGCCCGGGTGGGCCAAGAATGCGCATTATGATGCGGAATTGATTTGGTTTTTTACAAGGAGTTGCAGGAGTATTTTTATCATTCGCATGAAAACGCCTGTAGCTCCTTGTAAAAATAAAAAACCCGGCTGCGACTTTTCACAACCGGGGTTCTCGCCTATGAAGCATAAGACATCTGAACCTATGGAAGGTAATTCGGGGCGAAATGGGGCAAATATCGTTCGAGCGACTGCATTTTATGCAATAGCTCGTGTGTTTTACAAATAGTGGTAGAAAAAAACTGGGCGCAGGAAATATCCGGAGAACGACCGGCAAGCGGTAAGCGCAAATTGGCGAAAAAATGCCAGGAAGGAGGCAAGGGCAAATCTGCTCATGGGATAAACTTGTTGTTGTAATCGGATATGTTCACTAACGGATTAAAAGAATAGGACAAAATTAGGTTATTCGTTTCAATCAACCTACATGAAGTCGCCATTTTCTGAAATTTGTCGCCTGGGTGTCTTTTCAAAATCCTTATACGAACAATGCCCGTTTAAGTTCTTCCACCTTGCCAATGGTGTGAATCCGGATGTTAAACCTGGACGTATCGATGCCTTTCATGCCATATTTTGACACATAAATTGATTTGAACCCTAGGCGATCGGCTTCTGTGATCCGTTGTTCGACCCGTTGAACTGCGCGAATTTCTCCGGAAAGCCCTACTTCTCCGGCAAAACACACATCCGAAGGAATTCCAACGTCGGTCAGGCTGGAAATCAGGGAGGCAACAATAGCCAGGTCGATGCCGGGGTCTTCCACTCGGATACCGCCGGCAATATTGAGGAACACGTCGTTGATGCTGAAAAAGTAACCGCATCGCTTTTCCAACACGGCTAACAGCATCGACAAGCGGCGCATGTCAAACCCGGTAGCGGAGCGTTGCGGCGTACCGAATACGGCTTTGGATACCAATGCTTGTGTTTCGATCAGCATGGGCCGCATGCCTTCCATAGTGGCTGCCACAGCACACCCGCTGAGTTCTTCATCTTTTTGACTGAGTAAAAGTTCGGAAGGGTTGCTGACCTGCCGGAGTCCAATGCTTTGCATTTCATAAATGCCCATTTCATCGGTGCTGCCAAAGCGGTTTTTCAAGGTGCGCAGGATGCGGTAGGTGTTGTGCCGGTCGCCTTCAAATTGCAGCACACAATCCACAATATGTTCCAACAATTTCGGTCCGGCGATATCACCTTCCTTGTTGATATGCCCGATCAGCAGGATGGGAATATTGGTTTCTTTGGCAAATCGCAAAAACTCGCCTGCGCACTCGCGCACCTGAGCGATACCGCCAGGTGCGGAATCCAGGTGTGGCGTGCTCATGGTTTGAATAGAGTCGATGATCAACAACTCAGGTTGTAAATCCTGTGCTTGTTGTAATATTTTGGTGGTGTTGGTTTCAGTGAGGATGTAGCAATCCGACCTGAAATCAGCCACCCGGTCGGCGCGCATTTTGATTTGTTCTTCGCTTTCTTCTCCACTCACGTACAGTACTTTTGCCGGAAGTTGCATGGCTACCTGGAGCAGGAGGGTGCTTTTTCCGATGCCCGGTTGCCCACCCATCAGCACCAGCGAACCTGGCACGATACCGCCGCCCAACACGCGGTTCAGCTCCTGGTCGGGCGTTTCCATCCGGATGGTTTTTCCGGTTTGAACTTCCCGGAGCGGAACGGCTTTTACTTGTTCTTTTTTGCCGGCAGGCGCCCAGGAGCGTCGTTTTTCCTCAGCAGCCGTTTCTTTTTGAATAAGTTCTTCCTGATAGGTATTCCACTCGCCGCAATGCGGACATTTCCCCAACCATTTGGGTGCGGAAGCGCCACAATTAGAGCAAAAGAAGATGGTACGCGGTTTTGCCATGGGGCAAAGGTAAATATTTTTAAAATAAATTGTTTTAAAAATATTTTCTATAATTGGAAATAACAATATTGGTTGGAATTCGGAGGTTTTTTCCCGCAGAAACCGCATATAATCAAGCGGAAAACAGATGATGAATTCTGCGATTTTAGCGAAACTTTCTGCGAGCTCTGCGGGAAATAACAAGCTACCTGCCAAACCAGCCGAACCTCAAGGTAAGTTGATAAACAGGCGCATTAAGGTCGCGTTTGCCGTATTCCTGCCAACCTTCAAATCCACCGACGAAACGATAACCCACACTGCCGCTCAGGCGCATCCAGCGCGCAATATTGAGTTCCAGACCGGCTTCCGGCACGGCAACGAACGTAATATCGCGCAAGGGTTGATCTTCAAAATCCCAATCGTCTTCATCAAAACGGGTGACAGCAGCACCGCCGCCGCCGATTTTCAGCGAGGTGTACAAATGGAGCAGTTTATTGGAAGGGATGGTATAACCCAGCCACAAGCCGCCGTAGCCGAGTACCAGATGTTCTTTGTTTGCCAACGGATTGTCGAAGGTTTCAGCCATACCAAATGCCCCGATAAAAAAGCGGTCGAACACCAAGCCTCCACCGCCGCCTGCGCCGTAGCCGGTCTTGTTATTGTTGTGGCTCCATGCGAAAATCGGACCGCCGAAACCGCCGCGCAGCCGGGCATGATTGAACAGGGTCTCCTGCTTTCGTTCGATCGACCTTGTGGCAATCGAATCTTGAGCGCTCAGGTAAGAAACAGATAGAAAAAGGGCGAAGGCCAATGTTTTTGCTTTCATAACTTAATTTTTGCAAGGCGCGAAAAGACTTTTCCAACGCCAGTTTGATGAATTTTAAGCTATGACACGCAGTTTTGGTTTTACCCTGATCGCGATCTGTGAAAAAATTAAAGTGATTATCCGCATATAGTACAGTTGGCCGGAAGGTGTGCACAAGAGGTTAAACAAACGTTAGGCCTCTTCGAGGCCATTTATTAGCCATGGTTATTCCATTTTAGCCTCGAAGAGGCTCAACCTTTGTAACTCCGGCATACACCTAGATACACCCGCCTCGAAGAGGCGTAACGTCTGTCTACATCGCCGGTTTCTTTGGATAATTATCTTACTGTACAATATGCGGATAGTCAAAAAATTAAATTAGTTCAGGTGTTGACTATTAGGAATTTTTGATAATTAAACAGACATTTGTAATTCTGGTCTACTACACTCAAACAAAGAGGTCGGTGTGAATTACTTCACGTCTGAAAATTACAATGCACACAACAAACTATTTTTAACATGCCACAAATACCTACCATCAGAACAATCGTATGCCTGGCCGTTTTGTTTCCGTTTGCCGCCACCGCCCAATTACCCTTCAATCTCCAGCCTATTCCCGCAACCGGCGCCGGCGAGGTTGAAGAAAATGAAGTCCCGGTGACAGCCACCATTACCAACCTGACCAACGCCATGCTCAACCTGAAATGGGAACGCAGGGTCATAAGCCTGACACAGGGCTGCGCGACTAACATCAACGATCCTTATCTGGGATGGGCTCCCTTTGTCGACACACACAGCCTCAACCTGATGCCCAATCAAGTTGGCCCATTGAACGTGAATTTTTTAAACAATGGCGCACCTTGTTCGGGTATCATTCAACTGAAAATCACCAACCTGAACAACCTGGCAGATTCTTTGATCGGGGTGTACCTATTCAACCAGAGTTCCGGCGTCCTTGGCGCGCAGCCCGACGCGCAGATTAAATTATTTCCCAATCCGGCAAGGTCCTATTTTTGGGTGGAGCATGGCGAAGCTGCGGCTGGCATTAGGGTGCTAAGCTCTGAAGGCCGCGAAATGCTGCGTTTTGAGAACCAGGACGTAAAACCCTTCAACATAGAGTCGTTGCCGGCAGGAATCTATTTTGTCATACTGGAAGACAAAAACAGAACACCTTCCAGGATTCTGGAGCTCCGGAAGCAGTAGCATGAGTAGGTGTATTTTCGTTACTGCACTCAAAGCTTTTCCAGCACAAAATCCGTCAGCTTGGTGAACAGGTGGATCGTCGCATTGTCGCCATAAATGCCGTGGTTGCGGTTGGGGTAATAATAGGTGTCGAATTGCTTGTTGGCTTTGATCAGCGCATTGATCATTTCTGTGGTTTGTTGCCAGTGTACATTATCGTCGGCAATACCGTGGCAGATCAGGTAGTTTTCGCCGCGCAGGCGGTCGGCAAAATTGACGGGAGCGTTTTCTTCATACCCTTTGTTGTTGTCTTGGGTAGTGTGCATGTAGCGCTCTGTGTAGGCGGTATCGTACCACTTCCAGTTGGTGACGGGCGCTACTGCCATCGCCATTTTGAATACTTCGGCGCCTTTTAAAACGCAGGAAGTACTGAGATATCCGCCAAAACTCCAGCCCCAAATACCGATCCGGCCTGGATCGACCCATGGTTGGCTGCCTAAATATTTGGCCGCTGCAATCTGGTCTTCCGTTTCCAGTTTCCCCAATTGCAGCTGGGTGCATTTTTTGAAGTCGCGTCCGCGTGCGCCCGTGCCCCGGTTGTCGACACTCACCACGACATACCCTTTTTGAACCAACAATTGGTGCCAGGGATTCATGTATCCGTCGTACTCGTTTTTGACGGTTTGTGAGCCGGGCCCTCCATAATTGTCGAATAAAATCGGGTATTTTTTTCCCGGCTCCAATATCCTGGGTTGCAGATGCCAACCATTCAATTCGGTGCCGTCGGCCAGCTTGAAGGTGAAAAACTCCTTTTTGACAAATCCATATTCGTCGCGGAGTTTACGCACCCGATCGTTTTTGGTTACGAGGCGTAAGGTGTCGTCCCAGGTATTACAAATAGCAATGACAGGCGGCGTGTTGGCGTCTGACCAGGAGTGCTGCATAAATTCGAAGGTCGGACTGAACGACGCTTCGTGGGTGCCACTTGGCGGTGTGATCAGACGAGGTTCTCCCCCCTTTAAGTCGCCTTCCCAGATTTGGCGATCAAGCGGGGTGGGGGTGGCTGCCTGGAAATAAAATTTGCCGGTTTTTTCATTGACCCCATAAAAAGAAGTGACATCGAAGCTGCCTGAAGTAAGCGGTTTAGGCGTTTCGCCCGGG
>JAEUUR010000273.1 GCA_016787465.1 Saprospiraceae bacterium
GATAAAAGTGACCCGGCCGATCGTACCCCCAATCCCGGTCTGAAAAATGTGCAAGCCGAATCGCAGGTCGATGTGCTGTTTTTTTATCCAACTTCATATATTGGAGATAAGCGGTATGCCACAACCTGGAATGCGCCCATCGATCATAAACAGGTGAATAAACGCACCGATGAGAACAGCATTTTATACCAGGCTTCCATATTCAACGGAACGGGCAGGGTGTTCGCCCCTCGTTACCGCCAGGCCCATCTGGACGTGTTTTTTAACAAAAAAAAGGCGGAATCCGGCAAAAAAGCACTTGAGGTAGCCTACAGTGATGTAGTAGCAGCATTCGATTATTACATGCAACATTGGAACAATGGCCGCCGGTTTATTATTGCCGGTCATAGCCAGGGCGCTTTACATGCCATGACGCTCATCAAGCAAAAAGTAGAAGGAACACCCTTGCAAAACCAGCTTATTGCGGCATATATCATCGGTTGGCCGGTGCAGAAGGATTATTTCAAAGCGCTCAAACCCTGCGAGACAGCTGATCAAACAGGTTGTTTTTGTACGTGGCGCACCTGGAACCGGGAGTATGTGCTGGAAAATCAGAACGATCCGCGGTTCAAACCAGGTGTGGTTTGCACCAACCCGTTACTGTGGCATACACAGGAAGGCGTATATGCGCCCAAAACGGCGAATAAGGGCGGATTGGCTTTCAATTTTGAAAAGCTTCAACCTGGATTTACCGATGCAGAAGTGTTCAAAGGAATATTGCTCGCGCATAAGCCTAAATTCAAAGGCAGCATCCTCTTCCGCAGGAAAAATTACCACATCGGTGATTTAAACCTGTACTACCTGAATGTGCGGGAAAATGCACAATTGCGGGCTAACGGCAAGAAATAGTGTTTTTACCCGCGCTTTTCGTGCAATTTTTGGAAAAAGGTATTCAATTCATCCATAGAATAGAACAATACTTCCCTGGGTTTGGAACCTTCGGCCGGTCCGACAATTCCCAATCCTTCCAGTTGATCCATGATACGGCCGGCCCGGTTGTAACCGAGTTTCATACGGCGCTGAATCATGCTCGTGGATCCGTGTTGGGTTTCCACGACCAAACGCGCGGCATCTTCCAGCATGTCGTCCATTTCAGACAAACTGAATGATTTGCCCTGGCCACCGCTTCCCTCTCCATCCGGATGAAATTCAGGCAGGAAGAACGGTTCGGCAAATCCTTGCTGGTTGGCGATGAAATCGATCACGCGTTCTACTTCCGGCGTGTCGACAAAAGCGCTTTGGAGGCGGATGATATCGCCGCCGACTGACAACAACATGTCGCCTCGGCCGGTGAGTTGCTCGGAGCCGCCGGTGTCAAGGATGGTACGAGAGTCGACTTTAGATGCTACTTTAAATGCAATACGTGCCGGGAAGTTGGCCTTGATTACCCCGGTGATGATGTTTACCGACGGGCGTTGCGTAGCAATGATCAGGTGGATGCCCACGGCGCGCGCCAATTGCGCCAAGCGGCCTATTGGCAACTCCACTTCTTTGCCGGCCGTCATGATGAGGTCGGCAAATTCGTCGATGATCAGTACGATGTAAGGCAGGAAGCGGTGTCCTTTGTTCGGGTTCAGGCGGCGTCCGACGAACTTGTCGTTGTATTCCGTGATATTTCGGGTTTCCGCTTTTTTCAACAAGTCATAACGCGCCTCCATTTCGATGATCAGTGAATTCAGCGTGTGAACCACCTTGGTAGTGTCGGTTACGATGGGTTCCACTTGATCCGGTAGGAAACCGAGGAAGTGGTTTTCCAGTCGGGCATATGGGAACAGCTCCACCTTTTTGGGGTCGATCAGGATGAGTTTGACCTGCGACGGGTGTTTTTTATACAACAGCGACATCAGCACCACATTGATACCGACTGATTTACCCTGGCCGGTTGCGCCGGCAACAAGCAAGTGCGGCATTTTGGCCAGGTCGGCGACGAACACTTCGTTTTGGATGGTTTTGCCGAGGGCAATCGGCAATTCCATTTTGGCGCGTTTGAAACGCTCGTCCATCAGCACTTCGCGAATGCCTACGGTTTGCCGTTTTTTATTGGGCACCTCGATACCGATGGTGCCTTTGCCTGGAATCGGAGCGATGATACGAATGCCGAGGGCAGAAAGGTTCAGGGCGATGTCGTCTTCCAGGTTTTTGATTTTGGAAATACGAATGCCTTTTGCAGGAATGATTTCGTAAAGGGTGACGGTAGGGCCAATGGTAGCTTTGATTTTTTCAATTTCTATTTTGAAATACATCAAAGTTTGCAGGATCTGGTTTTTGTTGGTTTCCAGCTCTTCGCGGTCGATTTCAAGTACGGAGTTGTCGTGTTCGACCAACAATTGAAGGTGTGGGTATTCGTAATGCGAGAGCTCCAGCGTCGGGTCGTATGGCTCACTCAGATCGGGTGTGTCTTCCTGAATGATGGCAGTCGGGGCTTTATAGCCAGTTGCTTCATCGGGGGTAGATGGAGGTGGCGTGGTATTAACAATGATCTCCAGATCGTCTTCATTGCCCGGGCGGAGCGGCGTTGAAGGCGAAAGTTCTACTTTTGGTGTGTCGGAAAACAGCGCTGAGCGTTGGGTCAGATCGAGTGCAAGTTGTGGGTCGGGATCCGTGGAAAGCGGTGGCGCGACCACTACTTTGGGTTCGTTAAACACGGTTTCTCTTTCTTCGGCAGGTACGTATGCAGTATTGGTTGCCGCTTGTTTTTTGGCGGGGCGCCGTTTGCCAAAATTACCCGCCAGCAGGTCGGTCCAGGCCTGCTTGGTTTCATCCCAGAGTTTTTGCCACGTAAATTCCGTGAGGTCGGGGTTGTTCGACCAGACGAAGGTGGAAACGAGCGCAAAAAGCATCAGGGCCAGGGTGCCGATGACACCTAGAAAATTCTGGATATATTCGCTGATCGACTGGCCAAAAACGCCACCCCAGGGGAACTCCAGGGTTTGCAGGAAAAAAGAACTGACGATCGATACGATGATCATGTAAATCACCGTGCGTTGAAATGGCAGTGCCAGGTAGCTAACCGGAACCCTTCGAATCAAGGCCAGGCCCAGTTTGTATAACAGGTAAATAAACCCGAAGGATGCAATCCCGAAGCCCCAATAAATGATGGAATCAGCGGCAAAGGCGCCCAGGCGACCCAGCCAGTTATCGACCGGCACATCGGCCAGAAACATATCCCAGGAAAAACGGAACACAATGTCGTGATCGTTTTGCCAGGTGAAGAAGTAGGAGGTAAACGCGATAAACAAGTAAAAAGACAGGAAGAGGCAAAACACCCCGAAGAGTTTCGATACCCTTTCGCTGTCGAAATTAAAACTGAGTTGTCCGCGTTTTTTAGTAGCCATTCTTTCGCAAAGGTAAAATTTTGAGGCAACTTGAAGTTCAATCTAAAAAGGCAATATTTCGCAAATGAATTTCTAAGTCCTGGAGTTCAATATCCCATAAACCGAATTCATTAAATGCAGCTTTAATGTAATTGAAAGCAGCCGCCCTGATTAACTCCGTTGCTATAATCGATGAATACTGGTTGTTAGGCAATCCTTGGTTGCATAAATTTTTTAGCCTTGTTACAAACTTGGTAAGAGATTTCACCTCGAAAAGAGCCTCTTCAATATCGTGTTGAATATCGTCTAGTTGCTCTATGATTGCGGAGGCAATTTCAAATCTTGGTGTTTGAAGCCGTGTTCGGTCATTCAGGTTTAATTCAAAAATACTGTTTTTACCTTTTTCAGTTTTTCCTGTGAAGCGGTATGCGATGTAAGCCAAATGATCTTTGGGTTCATCATGAACAGGGTGAATGAATGGATTTATGGCAGGGTCAAACTCTCTTTTTTCGCTGTTACATCTCTTACAAGACGGGAGCAGATTTTCCCATTCCAGAACTCGATTTGGATATTTACTTTTGGGCAAGAAATGCTCTACCTCAATATACTTATCTTCAATCCCAAGCTTGCATTCGCAATAGGAGCATTTATTATTTGACATTTGGAGCAAACAGTCTTTAATAAAAGGCTTATTCCAAACGGACAAGGTTGAATCCTGAATAAATCTATCTGTTTGCTCTGCAACCCAATTGTCTGTCATTTCATCAGGGCGCGGCAAAAAGGCAAGCCTGATCATACGGTTTCTAGTCGGGAAAGGGCAGTCATTTGAATTTGCATGATCTTTCTTTGTGGGTTTTCTTCATGCAATATCTTATCC
>JAEUUR010000295.1 GCA_016787465.1 Saprospiraceae bacterium
ATAAAAAGTTATTGATGTAAAGATGTGTAGAAACCGTAGCTCTATGGAACAAGCTGCTTTTTCATGCCGTCCAAATGGGGTTCAGTATCCGGATGGTCACTTTTTAAAAATCTACCCAATCGAACCAGCTACCTGATCAAAGTAACTTCTCCGGTTTTTTTCTTTTGCACACCGCTGCATTCTGCCGTAACGATATACACATACACGTCTGAAGGAGCGGGTTTTCCCTTAATGGTGCCATCCCAACCGGCGCTATTTCCGAAACCTTCATATACTTTGGCGCCCCACCGATCGTAAATGATTACCGACACAATCATTTCGGCGCCTTCATTGGGTACTGGCTTGAACACATCGTTGGCGTCATCATTATTAGGTGTGAAGGCATTTGGAATATCGCGCAAATATTTGTCGACGTCGCAAATGAACACCCGGTAACCAACGGTATCGCGGCAGCCATTTCCATCCTTTACCACCAGAATGAAGGTCGTTGAGGTGTCGGGCGTTGCCACCGGGTCTTCACAATCAGCGCAACTGAGGTCGCCCGGAGGCGTCCACTCGTAGTTGTTGAAGCCATTCGGGCCATCAAGTGTGATTTCTTCGCCAAGCTGAAGAATCACTGAATCCACCGGCGCTATATCCGGATTGTCTACTACCAAAACGGTGGTGCAATGGGTGCTGTCGCAACCACTGGAGGAGGCTAAATCCACACATTTTACACCTGGTTCTTTGAAAACCGTTCCAGCAATAATGATGCTGTCGCCCTTACAGATTGTAACCGTTGATTCAGATTGACCGTTTGGAACAACCAAATTCACCGTAACAACACTGTCGCAACCATTAAAGCCAAGGTAAGTTTTGGTATAACTGCCCGGTTGATCGGTCGTCAGATCGCTGAATACTTGCACTGGTACCCCCTCACACGTGGTCAGGGTAGAGGTTTTATTGGATGATGGATTCACATTCACCACCACCGAACCCGTACCGGTACATCCGCCTGTAAAAGTTACGGTTACTTGGTACACCGAATTCCCCAAAGGCGTAACAATCTGTGTTTGTTGATTTGGGTTGGTTATTCCGGGGCCCGACCATTGATAGGACAAACCTCCTGCCGTGGCCTCCAGCGTAGCTGAGGTGCCCTGACAAACGGTCTGTGTAGTGCTTTCTATGCCGAAATTTCCGCCAAATTGAATATCAAACCTTCGTTCAATGGTGCAATCGCCTGCTTTTTCTTGTAAAACCAGGGTAATGAGCGCTCCAGATTGCACATTGGATCCAGGGTTGAAAATCGCATTGGCGCAGTTGGTACAGCTCAACCCGTCGGTAGTGAGCCAGGTATAGATATTGCCGGGAATGCTGTCCGTACCAACGGTCACAGGTTGAACAATGCACAGCCCGATACCTTCGGTAACTACCTGGTTGCCGCCCAAGGGGAAAATTTTGTCGGAGCAAGCACAGTTTTCATCTGCAGGAATCAACGCAATCAGGTCGCAATAAGCAGCAGAATTCAAGTTGATATTTCCGTTTAATCCGACCGTGGCGCCGGATGTCACTGTTCCATTGTGGTTTATGGTAGCCACCAGCGGATCAGAAGGGTCAATCTGGCCGTTGCCGTTTTGATCGTGATAAACTTCCACCACTGGATTACTTGCAGAGGTACTTCCAACATTTTCCAGGTTGGCACTAAAGGTTGATTGTCCGCCGGTTTGTTGAATCTGGAAATTGGTGAGTTGTAATTCAGGATTCTGCGCGTTTAGGTTCAACAGGGCTTCACTGGTTGCTACATAAACATCACAAACGGTTGCTCCGCAAACTGCCTGGGTTTTTTCACGCGTTTGCAAGGAAACAATTTTGTCGGCGCAACCTGCCGGGTCATCGTACCGAACGCTGAAAGTGAAAGTCAATACTGCATTGGCGGGTAAGTTCGTGGGCAAAGGCAATCGCAGCAATTGGCCGATAGTTTGAGGCGGGCCGGCAGGCGCATTGGCGCCTGCGGTGTATGAACCGCTCACAAAGGAAGTTCCTGCCGGAAGTGTGATGTAAATGCTGTCGCCATTCATCGGAACGCCGTCAAGCGCAATACTGGCGGAAAGTTCTAC